>NZ_QUIO01000019.1:0-86082 GCF_003480145.1 Ruminococcus sp. AM42-11
TCACCCTTCAGCTTGCTGCCTCAGTCTCAGGAACAATGGTAAACTCGCTTCCCTCAAGCGCCACATATGCATTCTCCGGCTCAACCTGGTTTTCTGCCTGTGCACACTTTAATTCCTTTACTTCACTCTGAAGCAAACTCTTATCAAAAGTCACATTCTCCTGGGTGGTATAGCTTCTGGTCTCCATGAACCCTTTTACCCATTCATATGGCTTCTGCTGCTTCAAAAGATCCAGAACTTCTCCATCAGACACATAGCGGTAATTGATCTGGTTTCCGCTGATTGCCTGCGGCTCCTGGTTCCTCGCGGTAATCTCAATGGAATAATCCTCTACATTGCTTGCAATCAGCTGCTCTGTCTCGTAGGCAGTCTTATTGGAACAGTTGATTCCGTTAATATAGGTTCCTTCAAAGAATCTGTCTGCATAATAGTAACTCACTGCTCCATAAGCGCATCCTGCTGTCACCGCAAGAATAGCTGCCACAATTCCCGTAACTTTAAGTCCCTTATGCTTCTTTCTGGGAACAGGGATGATCTTCTCATCCAGTTCCTCATCAGTAATAGGAACATAGGAAATCTTCGTCGGACGGGCAGATCTGGCTGCCGGCTTCGGAGACGGTCTGGCAGATTTCTTAGAAGTCTGCTTCTCAGGCTGGTTAGGTGCTGCCGCACCGGCAGAATCTTTTCTTCGGTGCTTTCTGCCTTTATTTGAATAGGGCGGAATAATTTCCACCTGAAGCTCTTTTTCAGATGTTTCCGGTTCATCTGCAGATTCAGCGTCCTCTGAATCTTCTTCCTCTGAATTCTCTTCTTCAGATTCTGTCTCTTCCTCGTCCCAGAAGTCCTCTTCTTCCGTGCTCAGCTCTGCCTCATCCTGGTCGTACTCTTCTTCCTCTGGATACTCCTCTTCAGAATCCTGCTCAGCCAGTTCTTCTGCATCGGAATCGTCTTCCCCCTCCCAGGAATCAAAATCGCTCTCCTGGTCATCTTCATCATAAAAGTCTGCGCCGTGGAATTCCTCGTCCAGATCTGCTTCAAGACCTGCCATAGCCGAATCTATTTTATCTTCAAAGTCTCCCGGGCTTCCCTGAGTATGCTTGTTGTCCTTACTCATGTATAAAACTCTCCTCTGATAAAAACACTGTTTGAACAAGGCTTCTCCATCTAATGGCGAAACCTTGTTTCATTATAACATATATTTTCCATTTTGTATCTTAAAATGTATATTTCCTTCAAAAGAATCCCTTTAATGTTAATTGCAATTCAAACTTCCACCCCAAGAGCTTATCCGTGAAAGTTAATTCTTCCGAAAGAATATGTGGAAGTTACCCTTTCAAACTGGAAACTCGGATTGCAATCGACCTTTTTTCAGCCTTAACAGTCTATACCAAATTCATTTTATTAAATCACGTTTACGGATTTGTAATCCTGGCTTTCACTGCAGACATAATTTTCTCTTCATATCCTTCATCACATAGAAGTAAAGTACAATAAGAAGGACTGTTGCTACAATCCATGCAAATGGACTGGCCATGCATGCCATTGTATAACTTCTGGCATCTGCTGCAACAACTGCCATCACCCCTCTTCCAATAAGCTCTGCCACGCCTGAGAGCATAGGAAGAAGCCCATATCCCATTCCCTGAAAGCCATTACGGTAACAATTGACCACATAAAGGGGAATCATAAACATTCCAACACAGCGAAGATATGTATCCACCATAGGGATCACCGCCTCTGCATTATCAGAGATAAACAGATAAGAAAAGCTTTTTCCCACAAAAAACAGGACAAATCCTACAACAACAGCATATGCACAGCCGATCACATCTGCACACCGGAACCCCTGACGCACACGGTCCAGCTTACGCGCGCCAACATTCTGTGCACTATATGTAGACATTGTAGTTCCTATAGCTACAAATGCCTGGGTAAAGATATTATCAATTTTAGAGCCTGCTGTAAAGGCCGCAACTGCATAAGAGCCAAGTATATTCAAAGAACTCTGTACCATCATGCCTCCAATGGCTGTAATGGAATACTGCAGTCCCATGGAATTCCCACACTGATCTGTTTTACGGCAATATCACGGTTAAAATACCAGTCTTCTTTTTTCATCTTTAGTTCCGGCACGGCCTTCCACATATAAATCAGGCAAAGAACTCCTGACACTCCCTGTGAAATAACGGTAGCCCAGGCAGCTCCCGGCGCTCCCCAGTGAAAAAAGATAATAAATACAAGGTCAAGTACAATATTCAGTCCTGCCGCCAGAATCAAAAAGTAAAGAGGCGTTTTGCTGTTTCCCAGTGCCCTTAAGATACTGGACACCAGATTATACAATACCTGGGTAAAAATTCCGGCACAGATGATCATAATATAACCATATGCACCATCAAAAATATCTTCAGGTGTATGCATGAATACAAGAAGCCTGTGCATTCCCAACATGCTTACTGCAGTCATAACAACTGCGATCACAGCAGAAAGAATTGCTGCATTACCAACCGTCTTACGCATCTCATCCATTCTTCCTGCTCCGAACTTCTGAGAGGTAAGAACTGTAACTCCTGTTGTAACCCCCATCAGGAATCCAATAATAAGGAACGTAATGGTTCCAGTAGCGCCTACCGCTGCCAGCCCCTTGGTTCCAACAAACTTTCCAACAATAACTGCATCTGCCATACTGTACAGCTGTTGAAAAACATTTCCCAGAAATACAGGAATAGTAAAATTCAACAGCATTTTCATGGGCTTTCCCACAGTCATATCTGTCTGCATATTCAGTTTTCCTCCATAAGAAAAAATATCGTTTGAGAGGGATTATAGGCGATATTTTTTCTACTTTCAAGCCCCTTTTTTTATTATTTTGCAACTATTCAGCAGGTGCTGTTCCCCGAGGTGTTTATTTGTGAACGCAGTCCATAGGATTGTATTATTTTAAGCGCTTGACAAAAACCATTTTCTGCCATACTATAAGAACCACATAACGAAATGTTAACGTGTGAAAGACATCTGTCTTTTTCGCGCTTACGTTTATATCTGCTGCCAGACTATGAACGGGAACCACGAGCAAACGGCAGCACTACTATTTTTAAGAAGGGAGTTCCCCATGGGAGAAAAAGTTATAAACGCAGCCCTGCTTGGGCTTGGAACAGTTGGAACCGGTGTTTACAAGGTTCTGAAGAACCAGGAAGAAGAAATGACAGCCAAAATCGGCTGCAAGGTTAAAATACGCAAAATACTTGTCCGCAACCTGGAAAAGGCAGCTGGCAAGGTAGATGATCCGGCTGTCCTTACCAATAGCTGGGAGGATATTAAAGCAGATCCTTCCATTGACATTATAATCGAACTGATCGGCGGAATCGAACCTGCCAGAACCTATATTCTGGATGCTCTTCACGCAGGCAAGCACGTAGTAACAGCAAACAAAGATCTGATTGCCGTCCACGGAAAAGAACTTATGGACACAGCCAGAGCTTCCCATGTGGATTTTCTCTTTGAAGCAGCTGTAGCAGGCGGAATCCCTATTATCCGTCCTTTGAAGCAGTGCCTGGCAGGCAACCACATGAGCGAGGTTATGGGTATTGTAAACGGTACTACCAACTTCATCCTCACAAAAATGTCCCAGGAGAATATGGAATTTAAAGATGCACTGGCACTTGCCACAGAGCTTGGCTATGCAGAAGCGGATCCTACTGCGGATATTGATGGACTTGATGCAGGACGCAAGGTGGCTATTCTCGCCAGCGTTGCTTTTAATTCCAGAGTGGTATTTGATGATGTTTATATCGAAGGAATCACAAAAATTTCCGCCAAGGACATCCGCTATGCAAAAGAGATGGGCTGTGCCATCAAGCTTCTTGGTGTTGCCCGCAATACTGAGTCCGGTGTAGAAGCTTACGTCTGCCCGATGCTGATTCCAAATGATCATCCTCTTGCAACCGTTAATGATTCCTATAATGCGGTCTTTGTCCATGGAGATGCTGTAGAGGATGCCATGTTCTTCGGACGGGGTGCAGGCGAGCTTCCTACTGCAAGTGCTGTAGTTGGAGATATTTTTGATATTGTGCGCAATATGGAAGCAGGCTGCTGCGGCCGTATCGGATGTACCTGCTATAAACAGCTTCCTGTGAAAAAAATGGAAGATACCTACAACCGTTACTTCCTTCGCCTTCATGTAGAAGACCGCTGCGGTGTACTTGCTGAAATGACAGAGGTTTTCGCCAAATATCACGTAAGCATTGCCCAGATCATCCAGAAGGACAGCCAGAACCAGGACGACCATCTTGCAGAGGTTGTTGTGATCACTTCCAAGGTTCGTGAGGGTGACTTCAAGACAGCGGTACAGGAGCTTTCCAATAAGTCTTCGGTAAAGCGTATTTCAAAGACTATCCGAGTTTATAGGAAGTAATTAGAAAAATCAAAATTATATTGTACATATGTTTATCTTAAGCATACAGTCAAAGGCACGATTCGTTCGTGCCTTTTTTATGTAATAAGCTGTTATATAAAAAGCCTGCCAAGGCAGAATTCTTCCTCATCAGAACTCCCATAGTAAATACTGCTAAAAATAGTTTCCAGAAATAAAAAAAATTGTGATTGAAAAATCCCAGATTTTTGATACTATATATAAGGAACAACAAAAGGGAAATTTTATCATATAAAGGAGCACATTATGAGCAAAAAACCAACGGTTTTAATGATTCTTGACGGATATGGCCTGAATGAAAGACATGACGCAAACGCTGTATACGAAGCGAACACACCTGTCATGGACAAGCTGATGGCTGAATATCCTTTTGTAAAAGGTAATGCAAGCGGACTGGCTGTAGGTCTTCCGGACGGTCAGATGGGTAACTCCGAGGTTGGTCATATGAATATGGGTGCAGGCCGTATCGTATACCAGGAGCTTACCAGAATCACCAAAGAGATTCAGGACGGAGACTTCTTCAAAAATGAAGCACTTCTTGCAGCTATGAAGAATGCCAAAGAAAATGATTCCGCGATCCACTTCATGGGTCTTCTTTCTGATGGTGGTGTTCACAGCCACATTACTCACCTTTTTGGTCTTCTTGAAATGGCTAAGAAAGAGGGACTTAATAAAGTTTATGTACACTGCTTCCTGGACGGCCGTGACACCCCTCCGGCTTCCGGAAAAGGATATATCCAGCAGCTCCAGGCGAAGATGGATGAGCTTGGCGTAGGTGAGATTGGTGTTGTTTCCGGACGTTATTACGCAATGGACCGTGACAACCGCTGGGATCGTGTTGAGCTTGCTTACAACGCACTTACCAAGGGCGAGGGTGTTAAGGGAACCGACGCAGCTGAGGCTGTACAGGCATCCTATGACGACGGCAAGACAGACGAATTCGTTCTTCCAACAGTCATTGAGAAAGATGGCAAACCAGTTGCCGTTGTTTCTGATAAAGATTCTGTTGTATTTTTCAACTTCCGTCCTGACCGTGCACGTGAGATCACAAGAGCATTCTGCGATGACGAATTTACAGGTTTCGCAAGAGAGAAACGCCTTGACCTCACATATGTATGCTTCACAGATTACGATGACACCATCGGAAATAAGCTGGTTGCATTCCACAAGGTTCAGCTTCACAACACATTCGGCGAGTACTTGGCAGCTCACAACATGACTCAGGCACGTATCGCCGAGACTGAGAAATATGCTCACGTAACCTTCTTCTTCAACGGTGGCGTTGAGGAGCCAAACAAGGGCGAGGACAGAATCCTTGTGAAGTCCCCGAAGGTTCCGACTTATGACCTGCAGCCAGAGATGAGCGCTCCGGAAGTATGCGAGAAGCTTGTTGCAGCAATCAAATCCGAGAAATATGATGTGATCATCATCAACTTCGCCAACCCGGATATGGTTGGTCATACAGGTGTTGAAGCTGCTGCTATCAAAGCTGTTGAAGCTGTTGATGAGTGCGTAGGAAAAGCTGTAGAGGCTCTGAAGGAGGTTGACGGACAGATGTTCATCTGTGCTGACCACGGTAACGCAGAGCAGCTTGTAGACTATGAGACAGGCGAGCCATATACTGCTCATACCACCAATCCGGTACCGTTCATTCTGGTTAATGCAGACCCGAAATATACTCTTCGTGAGAACGGCTGCCTGGCAGACATCATCCCGACTCTGATCCAGCTTATGGGCATGGAGCAGCCAGCTGAGATGACTGGTAAATCACTTCTGGTGGAGAAATAATCCGCTTATACAGCTCTGTTGCTTTAAAGGGTGCTGACTTAAATGCCAGCGCCTTTTTTATTATGTCCTTTTTTATTATGGCACAAAAAGAACAGCTCTGACAGATTTTCCATCCATCACAGCTGTTCTATTATTCCTGATACCTATTGTCGCCAGCTCTTTCTGAATTATTGTTTCCCTTATACAACAACACGATCTAAATCGTACTTCCACTGTTTACTACTTCTTATATAAAAACTACTTCTCACTGAGCTCCTTCAAAAGCTTCTGAAGATGGCGGATATAATGAAACCCTGCACACAGAGTTACCGAAATAATAACAGACAACAGTGCAGCCATGACCACATATACCACAGCGCCAGATTTCGCCCCTGCTACCATACAGTAAAACAGACACGAAGACAATGCAGCTGCAAATACAGTGGAACCTGCTATTTTTAATCCTTTTCGCATATCTTAGTCCTCCCAGATAGGGTGACTATAATCACCCTGTTATGTTTTTCATTTTAAACCCATAATAGAGATATGGCAAGAACAAAATGGACAGGAATTTGAGTGATGATAAAATACGACAGATTCTGGGAGACATTGAAAAAACGCCATATTTCACAGTACTATCTCATTAATGAGTGTGGAATCGAAAAAAGGTTATTGCGCAGACTTCGGGACAATGAAAATGTAGAAATCTTTTCATTAGACCGAATATGCACTGTTCTTAACTGTGATCTGGATGATATAGTAGAATACGTACCCAATAACCCTGATATCATTGAGGATGCGAAAACAGCTCAAAAAGAGGCAGCCGCATCACATCCTGTTCACACTCCATCGAAATAACTGGTGCTTCAGACTCCCACAGTATAAACCATACATAAACTATACGTGTCTCAGCTCTGATAAACACGTTTTTTTGAAAAAGAATAAAAATACTTACATTTTTATTTTTTTGCACGGATGCCTAATTCTTTGTTTCGGCTGAGTGGAGAGAGTCTGGAATTATTTTTAGAGCATTTTGTTCTTTTTTCATATTGTTTTTTAATTAATCCAGGGTATTAATTTTTCCATAAAGAACCCTGCTGCATAAAAAACACCGCCAGGTGACTTTCGCATTTTATCTGCGAATTTTCATCTGACGGTATTTTTATCTTAAAAATTATTTATTCAACCTCTTCCGGCTCCATACTCAGCTTATGCTCCACTTCTGTACCAATATCATACTTCTGTCTGTATTCCTTAAAATAAGTGTAATATTCCAGACTGTCTGTAGGATAAATTCTGGAGTTGTGAATGTGGATATCGGTTGTCTCTTCCCCACTTTTCATAAGTGCTGTCATGGCACTTGCACAGTGGGAAGCAATACGTCCAAAGCTGTTCAGAATATCGCTGAACACAGTTCCCTCTTCCAGTCCGCATTTGCCCTGGCTGAGGCGCTCTGCATGGCGCATCTTCAGTTCATCACAAAGTCTGGTGATTACCACGCCAAGTGGTGCAACACGCTGTGCGGCTTCTCTGTCATCGTTCATAAATGCATTGCAGGTCACATTGATTTCCTCACGGACTGCATCCATAACTACATTCAGCTCATCCCATGCTGTCTGAGAGAAATTAGTGTGGTTATCATGCATTTCATTGGACATATGTGCGATGTAGGAAGCGTGATCGCCAATTCTCTCAAAGTCATTGATAGTGTGCAGATAAAGGGAGGTCTGGCGCGTCTGGGCGGTGTTCATCTCACGTTTGGTGAGCTGAATCAGATACTCTCCAAGACGGCTCTCATATTTGTCGATCAGGTCTTCCTTACGCTGTACCTTGTCATATTTATCCTGCTGATAATCATTCAGAAGGTTCATAGCTCTGTTTACATTCTTACGAAGCTTCTTGGCCATACCATTCATAGCACGATGACACTGTCCGATTGCAAGTGCAGGATAATTTAACAGACGCTCTTCCAGAAGATCGAAGTCTGCCTCGTCCTCCAGCTCCTCTGCGCTGTCCTTAACCAGATAGCAAACCAGTTTCTCCAGCTTGGAAATAAACGGGAAAAGCACCACAACGGTAGCCACACGGAAAATGGTGTTCAAAAATGCGATGGATACCGGAGTCATGATCATATCCAAAAATCCAAAATGAATGAACGCATTCAAGGTATAGAATACAATGGACCACAGGATCAGACCGAATAAGTCATTCAGCAAATATACAAGAGCTGTTCTCTTACCGTTCTTATTCGCTCCAACTGCAGAGATCAGTACCGGACATGCAGCACCAACACCGATACCAAGAACAATTGGAAATGCACTTGCAAAGGTGAGGATTCCGGTTACGGAAAGAGCCTGCAGCACACCAACTGTTGCAGATGCACTCTGAAGCACTGCGGTAAATGCAATACCTACCAGAATACCTGCAATTGGGTTGGAAAACATTGTCAGCATATCAATAAATACAGGACTTTCACGAAGAGGAGAAACTGCTCCACTCATCATCTGCATACCATTCATCAGAATAGCAAAGCCCAGCATAATGTTTCCAATATTTCGGTATACAGATCTCTTACAGACCATACGAAGCATGATACCGATTACAGCAACTACTGCTGAAATAGTGGCTGTAGAAAGAATACTTGCAATTCCACCGGAGCCCTGGATATAAGACAGACACAGAATCCATCCTGTAATACTGGTTCCGATATTTGCGCCCATGATAATACCAATTGCCTGTTTCAGCTTCATCATACCGGAGTTTACAAAACCGATTACCATAACGGTAGTGGCGGATGATGACTGGATTACACTGGTAACACCTGTTCCAAGTGCTACTCCCTTCAGCGGGGTATTGGTCATTTTGTAAAGGAATGCTTCCAGCTTATTACCAGCAACGGATTTCAGTCCGTCTCCCATCAGCGACATTCCAAAAAGGAAAAATGATACTCCGCACAGCAAAGATAAAACCATTGAAAAAATTGCCATGTTCTAATCCTCTGTTGTCGTTTCCCTCTGCCAATTCTGCAGAGGCGACCTTTCTTTTCAAAGTATTTTCTTTTGTTAACGTGGATTTTTCTCAATTTTTACATATCCTTAATCATTATGCCATAATCATAGGCTGATTACAATATTTGATTAATTTCAAATTGTAATTTTTTGCGGTTCAAAATTTCCATTTTTCTGTATAATCTGACGAAATATATGGTAATTTTTATTTCTATTCAGCTTACTGACGATAAGTAGATACCATTATGCAAGAATCTTACACACAACCGGCATCTCTCTTATCAGTGACATCACTATATATGAAATTCCCATCTTCTGATTACCATGTAATTTAAGCGTTTAATTGCTTTTTATCTGGATTAATATGTCTGATCTGCCAGATAATGCATTTAATTGATACTGGAACTGCAACAAGACAGGCAATAGCACCAAATAGCATAATCGCAACATCCTGAAAGAGGAATCTGGAATTGAGAATGATTTCCAGACTATATTTTTGTGTCTGCACATAGGAAAACAATAAAATACTCCCTCCAAGATATGCAAAAAGCAACGTGTTTACTGTTGTGCCTATAATTTCTTTTCCCACCTGATACCCTGTTGAAGTAAGTTCTTTCTCTACCAGACTGTTTTTATGAGTCCAGACTTCATACACAGATGACGTCACAGACAGTGCAGTATCAATGACAGCTCCCAGAGTGCTGAAAACACTTACAAAAACAGCCACATGAAGCATATTAATACTGATATCTGTGTTGTAATAGTACATAAAATCCTCTTCTGAAATCTGAAGTTCATTTAAGCCATAACTTCCTGTTCTCCACGTAATAGCAAAAATCGGAATAAACAGAATCAGCATTACAAACAGTGTAGCCAGAAAGGCAGCTCGCGTTTTGACATTATTTCCATTCTGATAAAACAGAGAATTATAACAGACACCTGCTCCTGCCGCCAGTATCAGAAGCAGTGCGGGAAAACCAGCTGACATCAATATAACCGAAAAAAACAGAATAATAATATTACCTGCCAGTGCCATGATTGAAACAGCTCCACGTTCTCCTCCAATTGTAATCATCAAAAAAAGCAGCACTAATGTAAGAAAAAGAATCATTATTTTCCACTCCTTTTCAGTGATGGTATTTTCATAATAATCGAAGCAATTAAAACAGATACTGGTATTGCCAACACTATTCCAATACTTTCTATCAGAAAGCGACAGATATCATATGGAATGTGATATCTTACAGCGTTATAAATCTGATCTCATTATTCATTTTAAGAATAAACATTGGAATCATGCCACTTACAAGAACAAATAGCAGTACATTTATCATGGTTCCCATAATATCATATCCGATTTCCCTTCCCGAATGTATCAGCTTTCTTATAGAAACTGATGGATTTTTGCGAACAATTTCACCAGTTGCTGCACTTATAGTGACTGTTACATCCATAATCGCTCCAAGCCCTGTCAGCATAATATCTGTCCAGAATATGTCGGCTGAATTACTCATGCTTCCAAGGTATTCCAGATTAGAATAATCTAAATCTCCATACCTGTGAATAGAAAAATCAAACAGCATCATAATCAGGAAAAGAACACATAAAGTCGAAAGAACAGCAGCCCATGTTTTCCTGTGAATTCCATTCAGACAGATCAATGTAGTCAACGAAAAAAGAAGTGCAATTACATTACATATTCTCAGAATATTCTTTCCATCTCCCAAAAGTTGAAATCCGTACGCAAAAATCAATGTATTCAGTATCACTGATACGATCGTATAACCCCCCTGTTTTCTCGTAATATAGATCAGAAGAATAATCAGACCACCCACCAGTACGACCAGATAGATGTCACGTTTTACAGAACGTATAGTTTTTCCAGGTCTGTCTTTTGACCCATTCAGAAGTACCGTATCTCCTTTATGGTATTTCTGCGTCTGAACCTGTGAAGAAGTGTATTCGTTAGAAAGTGTAATTTCTTTACCTTTATATGCACCGTTCAATATCCGGGCTGTAATTTTCTGAGTATAATAGTGTTCTTCTGCACCTCTGGTTCCTTCTCTGCTCATGGTTTCCATTTCTGATACAGAACATATTTTTGCCAGAGGAGTGTGATAGAATCTGGCATTAAACAGGTAAATATAACACAGATAATATAAATGCCAGCTAAAAGATATTTTTTATGAGATAGACAAAATTTCATTGAATTTATTTTCTCCTTCCAGATTAATATTTCTGCCAATATCGCATTGTACGCTTTTATTCGATGTTGGTCAATGTAAATTGCAGATTATTTGCAAATATTGTTGGCATTTTGATACTGTTCACTGTTAACGTTCCGCGAGGTGTTTTTTGTGAACAAAGTTCACAGAAAACCCGAGAGTTGCAGCGCGAAATCATGCAAAGCATGATTTCTGTGCATCGCGAAGCGCGTTACTGTGAACGGAGTGAACAGTAACGGCATTTTTTTCTGTCCCGCGCCAGCATCTATAATACAAATAGTTTGCATTTACACAAAATTATTTTCTATTTCCGGAGTTAATAAATGATAGATAAAAGGCCCCAAAGCTCTGTTTCAAACATTCTGATGGAGCAAAATATATACCTTATAAATAGTTTTCTTGAATCAAGCTATCTCTGTTTAATAAGCAGGATAAACATATTCCTCTTCTGACGGCTCTGCGTCTTCTATATCAGTGACAGTAATTTCCATCCCTTTATGTTTGTCATAGTGATATGTACCTGTTACATTTATCCATGCATCCTGCGTCAAATCAGAAGGCAGGTACCATATTGGTAACCTCAATCTTATCCCCTCCAACCTTTGTTGCAAAATCATACATAGGATAAAAGCTTGCCATAACATTTAGTTTTTTTCCAGAAGAAGTATCCTCAGTTTCTGCTGCATATGCCAGATTAAAAGAACCAATGCCAAGTGCTATTGTAGCTGCAAGTGCTGTTCTAGTTAATAATTTTTTTCTCATAATAAAATCCTTTCTGCACAAACCTGATGTGCCTGAAAATAAAATTTCAAAAGCATATTATCTCATCCGCTTAAAATAAGCGCAAACCATTTGCGTTTATTAAAATAACGCATAGAATACCGGCCGTCAATAATATTTGCAAATTATTTGCATTTCTGGAGCATAATTGACTTAGGCGAAATAAAAAGATACAATAGAAAAAAGCACATATGAAAGGAATAAAGAAAATGGCTGAGCGAAAACCCTATACTACAAAAACAAGACAGATTATTCTGGAGTATTTGAAGTCCCAGAAGGCTGTCACTGTCAGTGTGGCTGATATTGAAAAATATTTAAAAACTGAAGGAATTAAGGTAAATACAACAACTGTATACCGATATCTTGACAAGCTTTGCGCCGAGCATATTGTAATCAAATATCCGGATCTGAACAGTGATAAAGCTGTGTTTCAGTTTGCAGGAGAAGAAAAAAAATGCACAGAACACCTACATCTGAAATGCATCAGATGTGGCAAGGTTGTGCATCTTGACTGTGACTTTATGGATGAATTTAAAGAGCATTTGTATAAAGATCATGGCTTCCGGCTGCATTGCAGCGGAGATATGCTTCATGGCATCTGTCAGGACTGTGAAAACAAAAAAATTTCTTCTCCACAGAGCTGACTGTCTTTTAGTAAACAACAGTTTCCCCGTCTTCCAGCATATCATAGTTAGAAACACCGTACGCTGTTAATTGGCCACGCATCGTAAAGCGTGTAACTGATGCATGAGCAACATTATCCATATGTGTCAGATAAAGCTTCGCCTCTGGTGCTGTCAGCGAAACATTCCATACATCCTCAGCACTCATAATCAGACGGCCATTTTCCTTTGTTTCAGCAGCACAACACGAGATGGAAAACCTGTCAATTTCTCTGGTCTGCCAGACAGTTTTTCCACTGAGGATCGCTGCCTTTTCTTCTATTGTCATCTTTTCAACCAATTTTTACTGTTTCATAATTGTTTTCCATCCCACTTTCATCCTTATTCAGCATTCTTTCTTTTCTTATATCCTCTAATTACCAGTACTTCCATTCCTGCCATGAAAAGGGCTATTACAGTGTCGATACCAATTCCTGCTTTTTTCCAGTTTTCCATACCTGTTTCTTCGTGTTCTCCATCATAAGCCCAACTGCTTACAACTGTATACATGACATTTTTGCAGGCATTTCTCATCTGAAGTACAGATGTTGGATGCTCTGGATTGGCTACATTGTTCTCTTCTCCATTGAATGTAGACAACATTACATCTACTCCATTCGCCAAAGCTGCATCTGCATTCATAAATCCATGACCATTGTTTCGGAAGAAGTCTGTAAGCGCCATTCCCCTGAATCCCCATTCATCTCTGAGAACTGTATTCATAAGGTTACTGCATTCTCCAGTCCATTTATCTCCAAGGAAACTCCAGGAAACCATAACCGCATTTGCTCCACCTTGTTTTACAGAAATCTCGAATGGTTTCAGATAAATTTCCCGGATTGCCTGCTCATTCGACCAGACACTTACCATTTTGGCATTACCTTCATACATAGCAAAATGTTTAATGTAAGAATAAACTCCGTATTTTCTTGCTCCTTCTACTGCTTTTGCTCCCATATTTCCTGAAAGAATTCCATCTTCTGAGAAATATTCATAGTTTCTTGCACCAAATGCGGTTCTATGAGTATTCATTCCTGGTGCATACCAGCCCTCTGCACCCATTTCCTGACTGATCTTGCCCATGCATTCACCCCAGGTTTGTGCAAGTTCCTTATTCCATGTGGAAGCAATCACAACTTCAATCGGAAATCCAATAGAACCAACCCCTGTAAAGTTGTTATTAATTGCTGCCGGTCCATCGAAATCAAGTGTAGCCACTTTTCCCACAGAATCCATGGCTGCTGTCTGATAACCAGCCATTGCAATCATATTTGCCATTTCATCAACAGCAAGCTGATCCAGAAGTTTTTCCCAACGAGGGTCGTCATAATCAGCATCTCGCATATCCTCTAATGTAAGTCCGTTATCTGCTCCCGTTGTCGGCATTACATCCTCATCATTAAGATATGTAGTCTTATCAAAATTACTGTTCAGATGATATTCAGAAGCATATGGCTCACCCAGCTCTGCAGATGCCGGTTCTGCTGTAGCCTCTTTATAATTTGCAAAATGATCTGCACGTGACAGATATGTCACATCGCCTTTTGCATCTTCAAATACATTTGTTGCTGCAGTATCATCTGATACTCTTTTATTTTCTTCCTCATATACTACATCAGTATCTGCAGTATAAGTTTTCTGATCCAGCACAGTGTGTGAATCGCTGTTGATAGAGATCACATAATCGCCTTTTTCAAGAACATACGCTTTTGCATTATTCTCATCATAAGAGGCCATATCTTCTATACTGAATGTAACTGTAACGGTCTGAGATTCTCCCGGCTGAAGCAGATCTGTTTTTGCAAACTCGATCAGATTTGCAGAAGATTTCTCAATTCCTCCATTTGTATATGGCGGTTTATAATACACTTCTACTACATCTTTTCCGGCAACATCTCCGGAGTTGGTTACTTCTACATCTACAGAAATCTGTCCGTCTTTTTCCTCCAGTTCACCCATTTTCTGTTCAAATTCTGTGTAACTCAGACCATATCCAAATGGATACTGTACAGTCTTGTCGTAATCAATCGCACCTTCCTGTGCAGCTGTTTCATAGTACTTGTATCCTACATAAATGCCTTCCACATAATTGGTAAATGCCGGAGCATACACCTGCGCAGTTCCTGCGTTCATTCCTTCAACAGCCATATCTGCCAGATTTGTATACTCTGTTTTTTCTGCATTATTCCACCACGGAGCAGTCGTCATATCATAAATAAATGTATCCGGTGTTTTTCCGGAAGGATTGACTTCACCTGAAAATACTTTACCAAGTGCATTAAATCCCACATTTCCCGTTCCTGGGCACCATACAACAGATTTAATCTGAGGATATTCATCTGCGAAACCAAGTTCAAACTGATTTGCTCCATTATAAATTACAATGACATTATCAAAGTTTGAGCAAACCATATCCACCATATCTCTCTCAGTTTGTGAAAGCTGTAAATAATGCTCTCCCTCTGGAAAATCATCATATTCATCAGAATTATTATCATATGCTGCTTTTCTTACATCCATAGGAATATCATTATGACCTTCACCTGCTTTTCTGGAAAGAACCACAACTGCCACATCAGAATACTCTTTCGCACTTTTAATAAGCTCATCACTGTAAGTATCTACAGGTGGCTCCGGTAATGTCCAGCTCTGTTTCTGGATAGACATTTCCGGATCATCTGCACCATAATTGTTATAAAAATCAACCAGTTTCTGGTTAATAGAAAATCCGGCATTTTCAAGTCCCTGATTCAGACTGACAATATCATACAGATCATTAATTCCACCGGAACCAGCTCCTCCGTAAGCCGGATTAATAGATTCCCAGCCAAAAATATTCAGTTTTTTTGTTTCATTTAAAGGAAGCAAGCTTTCATTCTTCAGAAGAACAATTCCGTATTCCATAATTTCTTCTGCCACTTCCGCAGCTTCTTCATTTGTTTCATCGCTTAAAGTTCCATTTCCCGTTGCAAGTCCAATCAATGTAGCCATTGGTCCAAAACAGATCATATTCACGCAGACAACAACAGCAAGAACCATTGCGATCACAGCTTCTCCTCTTATCAGAAATCTTTTGTCCCTGGACATCCTGCGGCATGCAACCATAATTACGATTCCAATTACAAGTGCAGCAATAATACCGATAATATATGGTTTGCATAATTGTAATACCGCCAAAACATCTTCCATTTCAACACTGATCATTCTCTTTTTCCTCCTTTAACTCCCTCGTCTTTTTCAGGTATCCTTTTCTTCTTGTTTCATATAATCTAATATAACATCTCCAAGATACGCTACATCCTCAGCTGCAAATGCCATTGGAAAATTATCAGAGAAAAGAATTTGTGCAGAAGGTGGAAATTCCTCATCACCTGACCATAAAATAAAACATAATTTTAATTCACGAAAAACTTCAAATTCGTAGGATACATCTCCATACTTTTGGCGTATCCCTGCCAATTTTTCCATTAATCTTTCAAAAACATCTTGTCTATTTCCATATGTTTTCGCGAGCCTCATAATACAACGCCCATAAAACTGCCTATAATAAACCTCTCCCCAAGGAAGATCACGATAGGACAAAAAATTCCCCGTAGCTTTCATATAATCTCCCTCCGAAAAATATCGTAACATCAAGATTTTTGCATGAATATCATTACACAAAATCGCATCTTTATCTGATTTATCTATGCAATGAATTTCGAACTCTGGATAACTGATCGTGTATGTGTTCTGCATAAACTTTATTATAAATGACTTGCTATTATCATCAAATGGTATATCCAGCCGACTTGTAACACCCTCTGGATTTACATTCTGAAACTCCGCAAGGTAGTATTCATATGGTTTCATTTCCAGATTATGTTTTTCATAGTAATCCTGTAACATTCTAAATCTCCTTATTCTGTTAAATAGAAAGTAGGAATTCTGTTAAGTTTTCAATAGCATCTGGTTTTTCTGACAGTTCTTTCCCCATCAGCCCCTCTCCCATAATGCCAGGATCCGCACTAAGAGATACAGCGACTCGATTTGAATTCCATACAGCTTCATACATCATTTCCTGATTCTCTTTTGTTACTTTATTGAGAACGTAATAAAATGGTTTTCGAATACTTTCCGATAATTCCCCGATTTTTTTGGAAAGCTGTAGGGATTCATAGGATGGATCTATGATTATCAATATCAAATCTACACCGTTATCAATTCCACGTCCAAAGTGTTCAATACCAGCCTCCATATCCATTAGCGCAAATTGGTCTTCTGTAAGCCTGAGATTTTGGATAAATTGAGTCATAACAGTTCCCATAGCACAAGAACACCCTTCATTTGCTTGATGAATTTTTCCACTGGTCATCAGTTTTACACCGTCCTTCAGACTATAATAATCTTCCGGTATATCATCTATAGTCCAGGTTTTCTCAAAAAACTGATGAGTAAATTTTGATAATATCATATCATTTAAAACATTTTGCTTACCACCGAAATAGTCTGTAAAATCTCTGGGAAGCTTCATACCTAGCTGTCGGTGTAGACCATAATTAGATTCATCGGAATCAATTACCAAAATTTCTTTTCCTCGTCTGGCTAAAGCCTTAGCCAACAGACTGGTTACTGTACTTTTTCCACATCCACCTTTTCCACAAACTGCTATTTTCATCTCTATATTTACTCCTCTTCTTTTTTCTAAATAATAAGAATTACATATGACCATACTTCAAACTGTCTTACTCCACTTCCTCCAGTTCTGTTCCTTCTGAAAGAATATATCCGCAGTTATCGCATACTCCGTCCTCTGCTAGTATCCCGTCTTTCACAAAGGCTTCAATGCCTCCCTGTTCATGACAGCGTGGACAATCTAATTCCTGTATCTTTTTCTGATTTCTTACATCCTGGCAAGTGGAAAATTCAATTTTACCCATAGTGATTCCTCCATTTTCATTCCATATCAATTTGTCTTCGCAAAAAAGTTCCTACCATACGGGAAAAATTACTGATATTACGAATATAGGCAAAGTCTTTTCCATAAATTCTCTTTTCCACAGAGAGCTCTTCTTCATTCCCTACAAAAATACCAATTACGAAAATTCCCTGATTTCTGGCCCGACGCACCTCATATGCAGTATCTTTCACAGCTCCTTCTCCGTCATAGATCCTGGGCTGGCGGGTTCCTGGTCGTTGTATGCTCATATCACAGGGTTTTCCATCACTTAATACGATTAAAATCTTATTTTTTTCCGGTCGCTCCATGAGAGAGGAAGAGACTGTTTTCAGTGCAAGCCCGTCTCTGTTATTGGCATATGCCCGAAATTGAAAGATTCTTTCATTTGTTTCCCTTGGATCTTCATAATCCCGAAATCTCTGAAGTACTGTATATCCCCAGAAAGCACAGTATCCTGTCACCCGATGAGGAATTCCTGCCTGGCTTAATGCTTCACTGATAATATATCCCTGCGCCGCTACCTGAGCCTGTCTGCCAGCCTGGGAACCACTGGAATCAATCAGGACGTCTATTACAAACTCAGAATCTTCTGATCTCTTTTTTCTATTAAATAACTTGTCATCGTCTGTTCTTCCAATTTTCCATAACCTCTCAGGAACAAGCTGCCCTGCATCAGATCTGCTGACAAAATCATCCTTTCGGATTATAAACGCCCGTTTCAGTGACTCTGCCAACACAGAAATATTTCTTTTGATGATCCAGTGATTATTTCCATAATAGGCTTTATTTTTTTCAAACTGCAGCTGAGAAAAACGGTATTGATTATTTTTTATCACAGGGTTCTGTAAAATTCCATCTGTAAGATACAGGATACAGTTTTTGTGGATTCCTGTACAAAATTTCCGGTTGACTCTGGCCTGCTCCGATTCACTTAGATACGATTTTCCGTAATTCAGTTCCACATATTCCCGTATCCGTCGCACTGCCTGTGGATTTAAATTCTCCGGGCTTTCCGGAACTTCTTCATTTTCCGGAGAGAAATAAAGTCTTTTTTTCTTTTTGTTTTTGATATCCAGACTCATCATCTTTTTTTTGAGATTAGAAAGATATTTTTGAATGAT
The DNA here is from genome assembly GCF_003480145.1 of Ruminococcus sp. AM42-11. NCBI lineage: Bacteria > Bacillati > Bacillota > Clostridia > Eubacteriales > Oscillospiraceae > Ruminococcus > Ruminococcus sp. AM42-11. The sequence goes on from NZ_QUIO01000019.1 coordinate 18,932, forward strand.
GTCTTCCATCTGTTCATCCGTCATGCATTCCTGCCACGCGTCATTGGCCAATGCCATATCCGGTAAATTAAGAATCTTCTCCAGATTTCCATTCCTTTTTTCAAAAGAAGGATCCAGAACATGATTATAAATCTCATCTATCACGTTTATGACATCTTCCGTATTTTCCGCATTCTTCAGAGATAGAATCTTGTACAATGCAATCTCTGCCTGTGGATCCATTCCCTTATCGTCTGTGTTCTCCAGAACATGCCTTATATACAGAAGCCTAATCCTGTGAATCAGGCCTGTTCCAGCTTTGTCTGATACCTGCTCTTCCTCGGCCTTTTCCAATTCTCTGAACGCCTGTTCTCTGATTTCCTTTGTTCCCAAACGTTCTCGAATGATAAAACGATTCACTGCAGCATCCATGCATAATCCAGCAAGAGGCAAAAGCATATCTTCTCCAGCAGAAAAATGTAATTTTTTCATCAAATACATGCCAAGTTTCTTCTGATCAAAATATCGTGCAAAAGCACCCTGTTTCACTGCCTCATACAGAACCGTTTGTTTTGAATAAACATATTTTTCTGTGTCCGGTTCAAATTCCGTATCATAATCACCACTGACTGTCCAAAAAAGATTTCTGATACGATTGCTGATCTCCAGATGATGTTCTTCCAGTTGTTCCGCCGGCCATCTGACATCCTCCATACAAGTTTACCCCCATATGTCTTTTCCGGTCCAGGAAGATGGGATTCTGGTAGAAACCACATCTTCTACGATCTCTTTTTCAAATACATCAAAACTTTTATTTATGATTCCCATCTGGATTGCATCAATTGGAGAAAGTCCGCTTCTTGTTGCTTTTACAGCAGAAACCAATCCTCTCAGGTCAAGAGATTTTGTTGAGATTTCTCCGTGATAAGCTTTGATCTGCAAATCCAGAAACAGTCCTGCAAAAGCTTTCAGTGCACTTTTTTCCCCATCTGGAAAATGTTGTCTTAATACAAAAAGGACACTATCCTCATCCATTTCAGGCATATCAATTACCATAAACCTTGAAACCAATGCTTCATTTAGCTCTCTGGTACCTGCGTAACCATAATTCATCGTGCCGATAAATCGTGTTGCCGGATGAAGTAAAATCCTGTTATATCCTGGAATATCGATTCTGCGCCGATGATCCAGTGTGGCATGCAGTACAGAAACCGCATCATTTTTTGCCATATTGATTTCGTCCAGGATTCCAAATCCTCCAAATTCCGCACATTGGTAGATGGGGCCTTTCCGAAGGCGAACCTCATTATTTATAAAGGTATCCGTTCCAATCAGATCGGCACTGTCTGTATTTACATGAAAAGAAATGTCGTATTCCGGTCTTCCGAATATCCATGCCAGTGTCTCACATAGTACATTTTTTCCTGTAGCTTTCGCACCGGAAAGTAACAGGTTATCTCCCTGAAGAAGCGCTGCTATTGACATTTCCAGAATCTTTTTCCCATAAAATAAGATATCCGGTTTTTCTACCCGTTCCTTTACCTGATCCTCTACCTCATAACGCATGTGAAAATCTCTCAATTCTCCAATCAGTTCCTGCGCTATCTTCTGATCTTCTAAATATTTTTCTATTTCTGTCCAATGATTTCTCATGAAGATTTTCCTTTCTTTGCAATTGGTTATATCAAATCAGATAATATTTCTGTTTACTCAATCTTCATACTTTCAATCCTCCAACTCACAATCCTAACTTCTTTACAATTTCTCCCAGTGCACTTCTTACAGGAGAATCTTTCGGAAGCCGTATGATCGGCTTTCCATCACAGTCATACTGATATACCTGGTCATCATGTGGTACAACCCCTAACAGTTCCAGTCCCTGATTTCGGATTTCTTCCAGAGTTCCGGCATCCAGTTTTCCATCTGGAACACGATTCACGATTAATCCGGTTTTCTGTGGTTTAAAGTTTAACTCCTTCATCAGCTTTGCAATACGTCCGGCTGCCTGAACACCTCTTCTGGAACAGTCACTTACAAGAATCGCAACTTCCATCATTGGCAGGATTCCTCTGCTGATATGTTCCATACCTGCTTCGTTATCAACCACAATATATGAATAATGGCTTTGCAGTTTCTGAATCTGGGTCTGCACAAGACCATTTACAAAACAATAGCAGCCCTGTCCCTGGGTTCGCCCCATTACCATCAAATCATAATCGTCTTCTTCTGCAATCGCATCAGAAAGACGCATTTCCAGATATGCCTGTTTTGTCATACCGGAGGGAATCTGATATCGTGGGTCTACGCCTGCCCGCTCAATTTCTTCTCTCAGCTCCCCAAGTGTGATCTCCGGCTCAACACCGAGCACTTCGTTCAAATTTGCATTTGCATCTGCATCCACCGCCAGGACCGGACGTTTTCCGCTTTCACATAAATACTGGATCAACAATCCACAAAGAGTTGTTTTTCCTACGCCACCTTTTCCTGATACTGCAATTACATGTCCCATGTTTTTCCTCCTAAAATTCTGAACAATCTGTTGACTTTTTCTTTAAACCTCATTATAGTTGTTACTATATAAATTACAATAATCAGTCTGTGAGATTTGTATGGTTACTCAACACATCAGAAAAATTGTTGAGAAATTATATGATACTAACTAATACAGGAGTATATAATGTCAGAAAAAACGAGAAAACAAGATCGCCGTACCCGCTATACCAGGCAAACCATAAAAGATACGTTCTTAGAATTGTTAAAGCAGAAAAGTTTTACGAAAATTACAGTTACAGAGATCTGCAAAAATGCTGAAATCAACCGTGGCACTTTTTATCTTCATTACTACGATATCCATGATGTATTATCAGATATTTTTAATGATATGACTCAGGATATGTTAACAACGGTAGATCATTTATTCTGTCTAAATCAAAAAAGCTGTTCCTATCCGTTCTGTCAGAAAATACAGATGGAATCACAATACAGAGCACTGTTTCTGGATGATGCAATTGCCCCTATTCTTCTGGAAAAAATAGCAGAAAATACAAAAGAAGGCTATGTGACCTGGCTTATGTCACACAGCCTCCTGACCTTTGAACAGGCAGAATCGGTTTTTTATTTTCAAATGAATGGCTGCCTTTCCATCAACAGACTGATGCTCCGCAATCACTGTAATGACTGGAAACAGATTCAGACAGTAATCGACAAATTTATCAAAGCCGGACTGGAAAGTTTTCTGATTTATGATCAGAGGGAAGAAAATGCTTCCGATAATTTTTGCAGCAAAATTTCTCCAACTGTTACCGCATCTTCTACACTCAGATAATGATCGGCATGATCCTGAAGAAATAGTTTTCCAGATACAGGAAATTCTTCATCTGCAAACCATATTTTTAAAGTAACTGAATATCTTGGAAAAACTGGAAAAACAGCACATAGATCCGCCTTTGTCTCTGTAAATTCTGCACCCAGACTTGTACATGCTTTCTGAATTTTCTCAGGATCTTTATCCTGCAAAAGTTTTTCCAGTTTCTGCTCTGCAGTCCGGTCAAACCTGGTTCCCCGAATTAATCCATCTTTCAGGTTACCAAAAGTAATGAGCTTCTGTGAACCTTCTGTTCCATCAGCCATATCCAGATAATGCAGCAATGTCAGATAATGCCATTCGTCCATGTCTGAGTTAATACGAAACTCAGGGAGTTGAATTTCAATCTTTTCGTAAAAGCTCTGTACTTCAAGCACATTTCGGCTGCTATGAAAAACAGCCCCACTTTTTGCAGCAAGATCCTCTCCGGAGCGATTTTGCAGCCGTTTTACTGCTGCCTGCAACATTTCCTGAAATGCACGATTTTCTGTTTGATTTTTGTATTCCATAAGTTCTCCTTTGTTGATATTTTATCGCATCATATAATAATCAATGTTTATGCAAGGATTTTGGTATTTTCATAAATCTAGCTTTATCCGGATTCTCTTTTATCCATTCCTGGACAAAATCCATTACCTCAGTCATAGTTTCATAATCTTTTCCACAAAAACAGCAACTTGGGCATGTTGGACATGGCCATCCCTTATTTTTGAATCTGCATGCGTCTAAATGTCGGTATGCTCTTAATAAATTTGCTTCATATTCTTCTTTAGACTGTGAAGCTTCCCTGTTTTCACGATAATAAAGGTGATACATTTTTTTAGTCATATGTTTTTTGATTCTGGTATATAAATTTCCTTTTAATTTGTCCACAATCAGCATATTATACAATCCTCCGTAAGTTTTATTACTATGTTGACTTTTCCTTTAAATTTCATTATAGTTGTAATTATATTATTTACAATCATCAAAATAAAAAATATGTACAATTTCTCAACACATTAAAAAGAACTGTTGAGAACTTGGGATGTTTTTGACAAACCAGAAATATTTTCGCCTCAAAAACGTGAAACCAAAATCATTATATCATACTACAAGGAGTTTCTTATCATGAAATACTCAACGAAATTAAGCGATACTGTCCATGTAATGGTTCTGATTGCTATCAACCAGGAAAACTCACTCTCCAGTGCCTCAATTGCAGAAAGTGTCCATACAAATCCCGGCTTTGTACGCCAGCTCATGTTAAAACTAAAAAAGGCCGAACTTATGACCAGTGTAGCCGGACATGCCCGTCCTTCTCTTTCAAAACCAGCAGACCAGATTACGTTGCTGGATATTTATAAAGCAGTGGAGGGCGAGAAACCGCTACTTCATTTAGATACTCATACCAACCCTGATTGTGGCGTTGGCATTAATATTCAGTTGTCCTTGCAGGGATTCTATAATGAAATTCAAAAAAACACTGAAGAAAAGATGAATACAATTACTTTACAGGATATCATAAATACTTATTATCAGCGAACATCCATGCAAAATGATTTACAAAATATTATATAGCAGGAGAAACGAGAATGGACTTCCAGATATGGATTATCTTCTAAATGATGAAGAATCTGATAACGATTTGGCGAGTAAAATTTTTATATTTTCTAATCCAGGGATTTTCTTGTTATCATGCCCGCCTCCGTGCGGGCATTTTTAAATTCAGCAGCGCACCACAGGCGGTCTTTCCTGTACAGAAAAAAAGAAGCGTTCCTACAGGCGCTTCTTCTTACCATATTAGGACTTCGATCAAAAGTTAGTAGGCCACAAAGTGGGCCATTTTTCAAAAAATTACATGAATTTATATAGAGTTTTATCCAAGTCGGAAATCCGCTAAATGCTCTAGCTATCAGCATCTAAAGGCATTTAACAACTTATATGGACATTTATGAAATCGGCCTCGTAATAACGATACCTAATTTCATTATTTCTGCTTATTTGAATGACAGTGATTTTTCCTTCCAAAAGTGATACCAAAAGGTGATAGTAGGTAAATTATAAAACGCCCCTACCCACAATTCAATTGGTAATATTTACCAATCATCCTTGTGTTTAGGGGCGTTTAATTACTTCTCGCTTGGACACATTAGCTAAAAAATAGCTATTATTTTATTATTTGTTATAGTTTACGATATCGCCGAACTCTGGTTTCAGGGATGCACCGCCTACAAGACCTCCGTCGATGTCTGCCTGAGCAAATAACTCCGGAGCTGTCTTAGCGTTTACAGATCCGCCGTACTGGATGCGGATTGCTGCTGCAGTTGCCTCATCATAGATCTCAGCGATGCAAGCACGGATTCCTGCGCAAACTTCCTGAGCCTGCTCCGTTGTAGCTGTTTTACCAGTTCCGATAGCCCAGATTGGCTCGTAAGCGATAACGGCTGTTTTAGCCTGATCAGCTGTAACGTTCTGGAAACCAACTTTAACCTGCTGACGGATAAAGTCCATAGTTACGCCCTGCTCTCTCTGATCAAGAGTCTCTCCACAGCACATAATTGGAGTGATTCCGTGCTCAAATGCTTTGAGCATTTTTTTGTTTACAGTTTCGCTTGTCTCAGCGAAGTACTCTCTTCTCTCAGAGTGTCCGAGAACTACGTATTTAACACCAGCGTCTGTAAGCATGTTCGGGGAAATCTCACCTGTGAAAGCACCTTTCTCCTCGAAGTACATGTTCTCAGCACCTACCTGGATGTTGGAGCCTTTTGCAGCCTCAACTACAGGAAGAATATCGATAGCCGGTACGCAGAATACTACGTCAACGTCATCGTTTGCTACTAATGGTTTTAAAGTTTCTACTAATTTAACTGCCTCACTTGGAGTCATGTTCATTTTCCAGTTTCCGGCAATAATTTTCTTTCTAGACATTTTATATATCTCCTTTTGTATGATAAGGAAGTTCGATTCACTAAACGGACATGTCGCCGGCAGGCGGCATCACCATATATGAAAGTCAGCTGGTCTGCGCCGTTGGCCTGCTCTCATTAAGTTCCTTCGAACCAAATCCGCACATAATTCAAGCTGCGCTTACAGCTTGCTTTCATTAAGTGCTCTATTTATTTATCGTTAGCTGCTGCTACGCCTGGTAACTCTTTTCCTTCCAGGAATTCAAGAGATGCACCGCCACCTGTGGAGATGTGTGTCATCTTGTCACCATAGCCAAGGATGTTAACAGCTGCTGCGGAATCACCACCACCGATGATAGTTGTAGCATCTGTATCAGCAAGAGCTTTGGCAACAGCCTCTGTGCCATGAGCGAAGTTCGGCATTTCGAAACAGCCCATCGGTCCGTTCCAAACAACTGTCTTGGCATCTTTTACAGCGTCAGCGAAAAGTTTCTCTGTCTCTGGTCCGATGTCCATTCCTTCCCATCCATCCGGAATCTCACCACGTTTTACAACCTGGATATTGCAATCATTGGAGAAGGAATCACCAATTCTGTTATCAACCGGAAGAAGAAGCTTAACGCCTTTTTCTTCTGCCTTCTTCATCATGTCTAATGCATACTGAAGATAATCATCCTCGCAAAGGGAAACACCAATGTGTCCGCCCATAGCCTTGGAGAATGTATAGGACATTCCACCACCAATGATCAGAGTATCCACCTTGTCAAGAAGGTTGTTGATAACAGAGATCTTGCTAGAAACCTTAGCACCGCCAAGGATTGCTACGAATGGTCTGTCAGGATTGTTTACAGCGTTTCCGAGGAAATCGATTTCTTTCTGCATCAGATATCCAACAACAGCTGTATCTACATATTTGGTAACACCAACGTTAGAGCAGTGTGCTCTGTGAGCGGTACCAAATGCATCGTTTACAAATACATCGCAAAGAGAAGCAAGTTCCTTGCTGAATTCATCACCGTTCTTAGTCTCTTCTGCACGATAACGGGTATTCTCAAGAAGAATGATCTCGCCGTCTTTCATGTCAGCTACTGCTGCTTTTACAGTGTCATCTACAACAACCGGGCTTGGAACGAATTTCACTTCCTGTCCGAGAAGCTCTGTGAGACGTTTAGCAACAGGTGCAAGAGAAAGCTCCGGTTTCGGCTCTCCTTTCGGTTTTCCAAGGTGAGAGCAAAGGATAATCTTTCCACCATCTGCAACAAGCTTCTTGATTGTAGGAAGAGCTGCTACCAGACGGTTCTCATCTGTAATCTTACCGTCCTGCAGAGGTACATTGAAGTCACATCTTACGAGGACTCTTTTGCCTTTTACGTTGATGTCATCAACAGATTTCTTATTCAGCATCTTGTTATGCCTCCTTATAAAATTTAACTTTTTATACAGACAAAAGGGTCCGGTCCTATTCAGACCGGACCCTTCTCTGAGTCTTATTCATATGCTGTCAGGCCATGGCTTGTCAGCATTTGAAAACCCTACTCTGCTTCTGATTAAGCGTTAAGCAGTTTACCAAAGTGTTTGATTGTACGAACCATCTGGCTTGTGTAGGAGTTCTCATTGTCATACCAGGAAACAACCTGAACCTCTGTTGTGCCATTCTCAAGTGGAAGAACCATTGTCTGAGTAGCATCGAACAGAGAACCAAATCTCATACCAACGATATCGCTGGAAACGATCTCATCTTCGTTGTATCCGAAGGACTCGTTAGAAGCTGCTTTCATAGCTGCGTTGATCTGCTCTTTAGTTACATTTCCTTCAACAACTGCTGTAAGGATTGTAGTAGAACCTGTTGGGGTTGGAACACGCTGTGCGGAACCGATCAGTTTTCCGTTCAGTTCTGGGATAACAAGACCGATTGCTTTAGCAGCACCTGTGCTGTTCGGAACGATGTTAACTGCAGCTGCACGGGATCTTCTCAGATCGCCTTTTCTCTGCGGTCCGTCAAGTGTCATCTGATCGCCTGTGTAAGCGTGGATTGTGCACATGATACCGGATTTGATTGCAGCAAGGTCATTAAGTGCTTTAGCCATTGGAGCTAAGCAGTTTGTTGTACAGGAAGCTGCGGAAATGATGTGATCCTCTTTTGTAAGAGTCTCATGGTTTACATTGTAAACGATTGTCTTAAGGTCGTTTCCAGCCGGAGCGGAAATGATAACGTGTTTAGCACCTGCATCGATATGAGCCTGAGCTTTGTCTTTGGATGTATAGAATCCAGTACACTCAAGAACTACGTCTACACCGATCTCTCCCCATGGAAGCTCAGCAGCGTTAGCTTTTGCATAAATTTTGATTTCTTTTCCGTCAACTGTGATGGAATCCTCTCCAGCTACTACTGTATCTGCAAGAGCATATCTTCCCTGAGTTGAGTCATATTTTAATAAGTGAGCGAGCATTTTAGGAGATGTTAAGTCGTTGATAGCAACGATTTCAAATCCTTCTGCACCGAACATCTGACGGAATGCAAGACGACCAATACGTCCAAAACCATTAATTGCAACTTTTACTGCCATGATAAATTCCTCCTATGAATTAAATGGTAAAAATTATGTGAGTGCTTCAATCTTTGTGAAAGAAACATCAACCTATAGCGTATTGTACCTAATTCCGAACAAAAATTCAAGCCTATTTTCAAAAAAATAACAGGCAAATTGCCACAAATATTCTCTGATATGATATACTGCTCTCAAATGAGACAATTAAGTCCCTTTTATGACACATTGGCAGCATTTATGCACGTTTTTTCCTTTCTTTTTCGTGTAGGAAGAATTTTTTTCACATGTTCCTTCGCTGTACACTTATCCATAAAATATATCTTTATATTTACAGAAAATATATTTTTAAAATACTTTGCTTGGTTTATAATTTATAAGGAGGTTATTATGAAAATACTTTCCAACTCTCCCGGAGTTTTGTGGGACTGCCACATGCATTCTGAATTTTCCGCAGATTCCGGCACTCCCACTGCGGATATGATCCGCCAGGCCATTGCACTGGGGTTTAAGGGAATCTGCTTTACAGAGCATCTGGATCCAGACTATCCACCAACTCCGGATGACCTGGAATTTGCCCTGGATATTCCCGCCTATTACACTAAACTCAACGAACTGAAAGAGACTTACAAGAATCAGATTCACATCCATTTCGGTATTGAGATCGGTTTGCAGCTTCATCTTAAACAATATTTTCACAATCTTTTAAAAGAATATCCTTTCGATTTCGTGATTGGTTCTTCTCACGTAGTCCACGGTGCTGACCCCTACTACCCGGAATTTTTCCAGGACAGGGACGAGGAAAAGGCTTATCTTGAATATTTTGAATCCATTCTGGAGAATCTGGATGCATTTCATGAAATGGACACTTATGGACATCTGGATTATATTGTCCGCTATGGTCCAAACAAAAACCAGTTTTATTCTTATGAAAAATATCGGAACATTCTGGATGCGATTCTGAAAAAACTGACAGACACAAATGTAGGACTGGAAATCAACACTGGCGGTTATCACTACGGTCTTGGAGAGCCAAACCCATGTACGGATATCATCCGACGTTATAAAGAACTAGGGGGCGAAATCATCACCATTGGTGCTGACGCGCATACGCCGGATAAAATAGGATACGCTTTTGATAGGGCCGCGCAGGTGCTGAAAGAATGTGGATTTAAATATTATACAGTATTTAAAGATCGGAAACCAAACTTTGTAAAACTATAACGAAACCCTGTTTTTCCATACCCGGCAGAAGCAATCAGCCCGGCTTTTAGAACGTGTTAAAAAAATGCCTCATCGCCATAACAAGCGATGAAGCATTTTTTGCATTTCTTTATAAATTCAGCCTGAAGTATTATTTTTGATTACCACTCAAGACCAGGTCAGTCATTATTTCTGCACTTTCTCCAAAAACAGAGAAATAATTCCTTTCTTTTCCTTCTCATGTGCCTTGTTATACAAAGATCTGCACCATTCTGTGATAACTTCGATTACAACCGGAGAGAAGGTCATCAGGATAAATACCAGGATGATCATTCCGAATTCCAGGGAGCCAAGTGCCAGCAAGTTCTGCACACATACGGCTGCGAAGAAAAAAATGAACTGCATACCATAAATAATGATTTTCCTGTACCTGCTTAGAGGCGCGTATACCGTCTTCAAAGCTGCCATGTAGTTCCATCCGGTTACCAGGAAACAGGCTGTACTCAGCATTACATTGCTATGGTAAACGTTCTGGCAGACCAGCATAATGGTAAATACACATCCCGTAATGGTGACTGCTGCTGGGAATGCATTCATAAATACATAACGCAGAAAACCACTCTCAATCTTGTTGAAGTTGTTTTCCTGGGCGAGCAGGAAGGTTGGGATACCCACTGCGCAGGCACTGATCAGGGACATCTGAATTGGCTCAAACGGATAGCTATCGCCCCAGAAAATAGTGATCAGACACAGCAGCACAGAGAAAATAGTTTTGATCAGGAACATGGAGGCTGCGGTACGGATGTTGTTCACCACACGGCGTCCCTGGTTCACAATTTCCGGCATAGCGGCAAAATTGGAATCCATGAGCACTACATTTGCAATGTTCTTGGCAGCATCACTTCCCTCTGCCATAACCACGCTGCAGTCTGCCTCTTTCAGTGCCAAAACATCGTTCACACCGTCACCGGTCATGGCAACTGTATGCTTCTGTTTCTGAAGGGCAAGCACCATCTCTTTCTTCTGCTGCGGAGTTACACGGCCGAATACGGAACACTCTGCAACGGCACGCTCCATATCCTCCGGTGTGGTGATAGTGGTGGCATCAATATATTTATCTGCATTCTCCAGGCCTGCTTTTTTTGCAATGGCAGAAACAGTCACAGGATCATCACCGGAGATCACTTTCAGATCTACGCCCTGGTCTTTGAAAAATGCCAGAGTTTCAGGTGCATTGTCTCGGATAATGTCGGTAAGCATAAATAAGGCAACTGGTTTCAGGCCTTCTGGAAGTTCATTTTCCTGGTTCAGATTAGGCTGTGCGCCAGTACCAGGACACGAAGACCTTCTTTTCCATAAGCAGAACACTGCTTCATCAAATCTTCATTTCCATCCGGGAAAAGAAACTGGGCAGCGCCCATCAGATAGGTTCCCTCTTCTTTAAACGCCACACCACTGTATTTACGATCTGAAGAGAACGGAATGCAATGATCTACCGGCATGTCCGTTCTTCTGGAGAAGCGTTTGTGGAGGGCATCTGCAGTGGCATTCTTGTCCTTTAAAACAGACATCATGTTCGCCATAACACGCTCGATCTCGCCCATAGTCAGTTCTAGCTGGGCACCACTGACGGTCAAGCCTGTATTCTCCGCACCCTGAATCTCCGAAGCCGCCAATTCCGTCAGTTCCTTAGTCTCCCCTTCTGCCCCATTTATGGTACTTTCGCTTTCACTCACATTCGCCCCATCCGGAGCCTTGATCTCCATCCCTTCCACATAGGGCTGTACCTGTTCCACGCACATAGTACCGGCTGTGATGGTTCCGGTTTTATCCAGACAGAGGGTATCCACTCTCGCCAGAGTCTCAATACAATACAATTCCTGCACCAGGGTATTCTTACGGGTTAACGTCAGCGCACCAAGCGTCAGCGCCACGCTGGTAAGGAGCACCAGTCCCTCCGGGATCATTCCGAGGACAGCTGCTACCATATTAACTACTGCATCTCTGATTCCGTTTCCAGCAATATAATACTGCTTATAAAACAGCAGCATTCCCATAGGAACTATGATCACACTGATGGTCTTCAAAATCGCATTCAGAGAGTTGCGCAACTCGGAATTATGACGTTTAAATTCCTTTGCCTCGCTGGTGATCTGGGAAGCATAATTGTCCTTACCTACATGGATAACCTGACAGCAGGCCTCTCCGGATGTAACAAAACTTCCAGAAAAAAGCTCGTCCCCTTCATTTTTCTGAAGATTGTCAGATTCTCCTGTCAGCAGGGATTCATTGACCTCAATACTGCCCTCAAGCACCCTGGCATCTGCGGGCACCTGATCTCCTGTTTTCAGAAAAAGGATATCATCCAGAACCAGCTTCTCCGTGGAAATGGACCATTTTTTCCCTTCACGCAAGACCACTGCCTTGCTCTCTGTAAGGATAGCCAGCTTATCCAGCGTCTTTTTCGCACGCACTTCCTGGATGATTCCGATCACCGTATTGATCACAATAATTCCCATGAACATGGAGTTCTTATAGGAACCAACCAGCAATACCATAATCATCAGAGCCAGGTTCAGAAAGTTGAAAAATGTAAGCACATTCTCCCTTACGATCTGCTTATAGCTCCTTGTGTTGGGATTCTCATTGACATTGATTTTCCCCTCTTCAATTCTTTGTTGTACCTGTTCGTTTGTCAGTCCTGTCATCGTTACTTCCTTCATTCTTATGTTTTATTTAAGGATGTTTCCGTTTTACTCTTTTTCCCATTGTATGATACCAGTGTCAAAAGGTCAAAAAACCGTTCGTGCCATTGTATTAAAATAGGGCAGATGATAACATCCGCCCTGATGAATTCTCTTTACGGTCTGCCTCATCTTTACCACCTATTTATCTGTAACGAAATAAATCTGCTTAAGGATTCGGTTTCCTGTAAAAAATATTATTCTTTTGTATCGATGACGACACTTTATAATTACTGCAATTCGCAGTAACTATTAATACTCTTCTTCCTCTGCCTCTTCACCCTCGTGAATGTCAGACTTCGGTTTCTTCAGACCTTCGATCTCAATGTGATGCTTCTGTGCGTAATCCCACAGTGCAGCATGTACAGCCTCCTCTGCAAGAAGAGAACAGTGTACTTTCACTGGCGGAAGTCCGTCAAGAGCCTCCATAACAGCCTTGTTGGTAAGCTTCATGGCTTCCTCAATAGTTTTACCTTTTACCATCTCAGTAGCCATACTGCTGGTTGCTACTGCGGCACCGCAGCCGAAGGTTTTGAATTTGCAGTCTCTGATAATATGTGTCTCGTCATCGATATCCAGGAAAATTCTCATAATATCGCCGCATTTGGCATTTCCTACTGTACCGACACCGCTTGCATTCTCTATTTCTCCAACATTACGTGGATGCTGGAAATGATCCATTACTTTCTCACTATACATCTTTTTTTCCTCCTGGCAAGTGTTTTAATCAAATTTTTTATTTTTTTTAACTATTCAGCAGGCACTATTCCGCGAGGTGTTTTTTGTGAACGTAGTTCACAGAAAACCCGAGAATGTCGGCGCGAAATCATGCAAAGCATGATTTCTGTGCATCGCGAAACGTGTAACTGTGAAGGTACTGAACAGTTACTGTTTTTTTATAAAATCTTCATATAATGGAGACATTGATCGCAGGTAAGCTACGATTTCTTTCAGCTTATCTACTACAAAATCAGCATCTTCCATGGTAGTCTCCTCGCTTAAGGTCATACGCAGGGAACCATGTGCAATCTCATGTGGGAGTCCGATAGCCAGAAGTACATGGGACGGATCCAGGGAGCCTGATGTGCAGGCGGAACCGCTGGATGCACAGATGCCATAATTGTCAAGCATAAGCAACATGGACTCTCCTTCGATGAACTGGAAGCTTACATTTACATTATTCGGAAGACGTTTGGTGCGGTCACCATTTAATTTCACATACGGAATCTCTTTCAGGATTCTTTCAATGAAATGATCTCTTACCTGAATCTCTTTGTCTGTACGTTCTTTCATAGTGCGGACTGCACGATCTGCAGCAACGCCGTAACCTACGATTCCAGGAACATTCTCTGTACCTGCGCGGCGCTTTCTCTCCTGCGCTCCACCATGTACAAAGGAACGTATCTTAACACCCTTGCGGATGTAAAGGAAACCGATTCCCTTCGGTCCATTCAGCTTATGTCCACTGGAGCTGAGCATATCAATTCCTAACTCATCTACATTGATCGGCACCTGTCCAAAAGCCTGTACTGCATCTGTGTGGAAAAGGATGCCATGCTCTTTGGCAATTGCACCGATTTCCCTGATCGGCTGGATAGATCCGATCTCATTGTTCGCAAACATAACAGAAATCAGAATCGTCTCTGGTGTAATAGCTTTCTCAAGCTCGTCAAGCTTCACAATACCATTCTCATCTACATCAAGATATGTGATCTTCGCTCCGCGCTCTTTCTCAAGATATTCGCAGGTGTGAAGGATTGCATGATGCTCAATTTTGGTTGTGATGATGTGGTTTCCTTTGGATTTATATGCTTCAAAGGTGGCTTTCAGTGCCCAGTTATCAGACTCTGAACCGCCAGCTGTGAAATAGATTTCTTCTTTCTTGGCACCAAGTGCATCTGCGATCTGGCCTCTTGCCTTGCTGACGCCTTCTTTGCTCTTGGATGCGAAGTCGTAAATGCTGGATGGATTTCCATACATTTCGGTAAAATAAGGAAGCATTGCTTCTACTACTTCCGGAGCGGTCTTGGTAGTAGCCGCATTATCCAGATATATCATTTTTCCCATTTTTCTTCCTCCTGGTTTATTGGTATCAATTCGATATGAAAGACTCCCGGGAAAGGGTTATTTCATCTATCTCCTTAGGTACTTTTCTATTTCCTAGTATTTCGCTTGGATTTCTATCCCACTTTACCAGATAATAACAGTTCTGTCAAGGCACATTTACAGCATAAACTAATTAAAAGGATGAAGAGGATAGGCGGATTCTTATGTCTGACAAACTTTTTATCAAAGGAACCCTGATTCTTACTCTTACAGGTCTTGCAAGCCGCCTGATGGGTTTCTTCTATAGAATATTCTTATCTCATACTATTGGTGCACAGGGAGTGGGAATTTACCAGCTTACGCTTCCGGTTCACGCAATCGTACTGGCAGCCTGCTGTATGGGCATTCAGGCTGCTATTTCCAGGCTGTGTGCCTCTTTCACTGCCCTTGGAAAAGAAAAAGAGTCCAGAGATGCGTTGCTTCTTGGAACATTTCTTTCGATGGCACTTTGCGGACTTTTATCTTTTCTGGTCTATTGGAATGCAGATTTTGTGGCTTCTGCCTTGTTAAAAGAGCCGCGTACTGCGGTTCTGCTTCGTATTCTTGCCTTTAGTTTTCCTTTTTCAGCCTTGCATTCATGCGTAAACAGCTTTTATTATGCCAGAAAAACGACTGGAATTCCAGCTTTTATCCTGCTTCTTGAGCAGACTTCCCGGATCGGCAGCACTTACGTGATCTACCTGATTCTGATTTCCCAGAAAAAAGAGATTACCCCTGTAATAGCGGCCGGAGGTGCACTTTTCAGTGAGCTTACAGCCACTGCAGCATGTATGCTGGCGCTTGGACTGGATTTTTCCAGGGAAAATTACAAACCAGGCACCGGACTGCTTCGACGTATTTTACGAGTATTTTTCTGTATGAGCAAAGGTGCTCACAGAAATTCACCTTCTGCTGTAAAATATATTTCACATATACCACCAGCTTCTGCCAAAAACAATACTGCCACTTCCATAAATGTTCTTTTAAAAGAAATCGCCCAGATTGCAGTTCCCCACTCTGTCAACCGGCTGCTGCTTACCTTACTCTCTGGCATCGAAATGGTTCTTATTCCCCAAAGATTGCTTCTGTCTGGAATAAATCAGACTGATTCCTTGTCTGTGTACGGAATTTTTACCGGAATGGCGCTGCCGCTGATTCTTTTCCCGGCGACACTGACAAATTCTGCCTCTGTTATGCTGATGCCTTCTGTGGCTGGTTTACAGGCCCTCGGTCATGAAAAAAAAATTCGGCATGTGATCCGCCGCACCTGTGAAAACTGCTTTTTCTTCGGAGGTTTCTGTACATTCTTTTTCTTTATTTTCGGAAAATCACTGGGGAATTTTCTTTTTCACAGCGAAACTGCGGGGATTTATATAAGAACGTTAGCTTTTATCTGCCCTTTTCTTTATACAAATACTGCACTGGAAAGTATTCTGAACGGTCTCGGGCGCCCAGATGCCTGCCTATTTCACAATATTGCAGGAGTGTGTATCCGAATTGGATTTGTTTTCTTTTCTATTCCTGTGCTTGGAATCCGTGGATATTTTTACGGAATGCTCCTTTCCCAACTGATTCTTACCTTGCTTCATTTCATTTATCTAAACAGACTGGAGCATGTTTGAAAAATCATTCCTGCAATTTGCCTATCGACATTTTTTCCATCATAGTCTATAATATTGAATCGAAAATAAATTTTGCCGATAAAAGGAGAAAATACCATGGGATTTGAATTCATCAAAAAGCTTCCAACCCCCGACGAGATCCGCAACCAATATCCCATTGATGCAAAGATCAAGGCACTGAAAGAGAAACGTGATCAGGAAATCCGTGACGTATTCACTGGAAAATCCGATAAATTTCTTGCAATCATTGGTCCCTGTTCTGCAGATAATGAAGATGCTGTATGCGACTATCTGCTGAGACTTCGCAAAGTTCAGGACAAGATTGCGGATAAAGTTTTAATCATTCCTCGTGTTTATACAAATAAACCCCGTACTACCGGAGAGGGTTATAAAGGAATGGTTCATCAGCCAGATCCGGAGAAAAAACCTAATATGCTTGCCGGTCTTGTTGCCATCCGAAAAATGCACATCCGTGCTATTGAAGAGAGCGGATTTACCTGTGCGGACGAGATGCTTTACCCTGAGAACTGGCGTTACCTTTCCGATCTTCTTTCCTATGTTGCTGTAGGAGCACGTTCTGTTGAGGATCAGCAGCACCGTCTCACTGTCAGCGGTATGGATGTTCCGGCGGGAATGAAGAATCCTACAAGTGGTGACTTCAGTGTTATGCTGAACTCTGTTGTTGCAGCTCAGGGCAGCCATACATTTATCTACAGGGGATGGGAAGTTGAAACTACAGG
This sequence comes from Ruminococcus sp. AM42-11, assembly GCF_003480145.1. Lineage (NCBI taxonomy): Bacteria > Bacillati > Bacillota > Clostridia > Eubacteriales > Oscillospiraceae > Ruminococcus > Ruminococcus sp. AM42-11. The sequence continues at coordinate 36,103 of NZ_QUIO01000019.1, forward strand.
AAATGAGTTGACACATACCATTCTTCGTGGTGCTGTAAACAAACACGGAGAGGCTATTCCTAATTACCATTACGAAGATCTTCGTCTTCTTTTCGAGAAATATTCCGCTAAGAACCTGAAGAATATGGCTACCATCGTGGATACCAACCATTCCAACTCCAACAAGCAGTATGAGCAGCAGATCCGTATTGCCAAAGAAGTTCTTCACAGCCGTCAGGTTGATTCTGATGTTCGTGGGCTGGTAAAGGGTCTTATGATCGAAAGCTACATTGAGCCAGGCAATCAGAAGATCGGACCAAACCATGTATATGGTAAATCCATTACAGATGCTTGTCTTGGATGGGAAGAATCTGAGAAGCTGCTTTATACAATCGCTGAGATGTGCTAGCGCCTGTTTGAAAAATCATTCCCGCAATCTGCACGCCCCACTTTGCGGTATATTTTCAGAAATAAAATTTATTTATCTCCTGTATTCTGATTTCGGAATGCGGGAGATTTTTCAGACACGCTCTAATATCTTCCGATAGAATTTTCGGTCAAACATTTTTATAATACAAGAAAGAATCTTACTTTGCAGAATTTTCATTACATAAAAAAGAATCCTGCTTGCAGGATTCTCCGCCTGCGGCGGGTCGCCTCGAGCGACAACTACCTTTCCGCCGCAGTGCGATCCTGCCCGGTAGGGCTTTTTATGTAATAGGAATTCCAACGGAATTTCCTATTACATAAAAAACTGCCCACAGGTCTCTCCCATGGACAGTTATCATCTTATTCGCTCTTCTCAATGTCTTGGATGTGCTTTCATATACACATCTCGCATCCGGTTAATATTCATGCTTAAATATACCTGAGTCGTAGAAATATCGGAATGTCCCAGCATTTCCTGGACGCTTCGGATGTCTGCTCCATTCTGCAGCATATGTACTGCAAAAGAATGTCTCAATGTATGTGGCGTAATATCTCTGTGAATTCCAGCCTCCTGGGCATAGCCTTTCAGCATTTTCCAGAATCCCTGACGGCTCATGGCCTTACCGGAGCAATTTGTGAACAGCGCATGCTCTGAATCATCTTTCACAAATACCTTACGTCCCTCTTCAAGATAAAGATTCAACGCTTCCTTGCTTACATTTCCAATCGGATGATACGCTCTTTATTCTCCTGGCAAACCACATAGCCAAGCTGAAGGTTTACATCTGTGGTCTCCAGATGGATCAGTTCGCTGACACGCATACCAGTGGCATATAAAAGCTCTAACATAGCCTTATCCCGAATTCCCTTAGGCGTAGTCAGATCTGGCTGCTTCAAAAGATCGTCAACTTCCTGAATACTGAGAATCTCCGGAAGCTTCTTCTCTACCTTTGGAGATTTCAGATTATCTGTGGGGTTCTCTTCCATCTTCCTAAGTGCAAACATGTGTTGAAAAAAAGCACGCATGGAAGCAACACTTCTTGAAATAGTGGATGACGCGAAGTTCTCTTTCTCCATATAATCCATGTATCCCATAAGATCAAATTCACGGACATCTTCCGCTTTCATAATCCCCTTCATTTCCAGGTATGCAGCCATCTTGTTCAGATCCCGCTGATAGGAAACCTCTGTATTCTGGGATGTTTTTTTCGTATTATGTAAGTATTCAATAAACTCGCGTATTTCCTGTTCCATATTGTTTACTTCCTGTCTCTTTTGTTATAAATTCATTTCATATAGCCCATGATCATACTGCTTTAGACCATGTTTGAAAAAGATTCTGGAGCGTGTTTGAAAAAGGCTTTCTGTAAGATGTGCGTCACAATTTGTGGGAGATTTCGCCCGGAATTCCTATTGTCCATTGCATTTGCTCTTTCACGCTTTATTGCAGGAACGAGCTACCTCCCCACAATAACTGATCTTAAAATGTATTTGTATTATACTTTGTAATTGACATAAAATCAAACCTTTTTTTCGGCCAAAAATCGTATAAAAACAAGCTTTTTTTGCCCATTTTACAAAATAGCGTCGCTTTTATGGTAACCAATACTATATCTTGTATTTTTCATATTATTCTCATTCAAAAAATTTCGAAAAATCCAGAATTTTGTTTAAAATCCATGGATTTACACGCCATTCCAAAAGAATTCCCACACCGTATAAAGCTGTATATAAGAGCACTTTCAGGAGATAAGCGCTTACTTTCTGTGGAAAAATTCCATGATTGCGCCAGATTCCCATAGATTCCCTGTAGACCATCTGATACACCGAATCCCATAATGGCAGATAGATCAGATAATGCGGAAAAAGAAGTGCTACGGCAACTGCGCCTCCGGTAAGTCCGAACTGCAGAATAGACATGGAAAATACGATTCCCAGTCCAATCCCGGTAAAAAACATCGCCATAATTGCCATAGGGACTCCAAATACAGTAAAACCACAGATTAGAGAAAGGAAAAAAATCCCACCGCGCATCCAGAGAATCTGCAAAAGATAATCGATTCCTCCTGCTTCTGTTTTCCCATAGGTTTCCAAAAGGTACACTGCGGAAAATGCCTGCTGCTTCCAGGAAAAACGGTATATAAAGTTCGGGATCAGCATTCCTGCAAGAAATCCTGCAAGCAGCAAAGTCAGTCCTGGAAAAAAACTTTTCTTTTTGATACTGAGTAAATTTTCCATATATTCACCCTGTACCATTGTACGCAAGCGATGATTTGATTATGAATTACATAAAAAAATTCTTTTTGATTTTCCATGAATCAGCCCATGCAAGCATAGCTCGTTCATGGCTGCCGTCCGGGACTTTCATAATAAAAACCGCCTCCGCATCCTTCATATAGTATGAAAAATGCGGAAGCGGTTTCTTAATATTTCTTAATGTAAATTAACTCCGATTATTTGGCATAATCAACAGCTCTGCTCTCGCGGATCACATTGACTTTGATCTGACCCGGATACTCAAGCTCAGCCTCAATCTGCTTCGCTATGTCTCTTGCGAGAAGTACCATCTCAGAATCATTCACATGCTCAGGAACTACCATAACACGGATTTCTCTACCAGCCTGGATTGCAAAGGATTTCTCAACCCCCTTGAACTGATTGGTAATATCCTCAAGCTGCTTCAGTCTGTTGGTATAAGTCTCCAGTGTCTCTCTTCTGGCACCTGGACGCGCCGCGGAAATCGCATCTGCTGCCTGCACGATACAGGCAATAAGGCTCTCTGGCTCCACATCACCGTGGTGTGCTGCTACCGCATTGATCACAATAGGTGATTCCTTATATTTCTTACAAAGGTTTACACCAATCTCAATATGGGATCCCTCAACTTCATGGTCAATAGATTTACCGATATCATGAAGCAGACCGGCACGTTTCGCCATGCGCACATCTACACCAATTTCACCGGCAAGCAGACCGGAAAGCTGTGCTACTTCAATAGAATGCTTCAGCGCATTCTGTCCATAACTTGAACGGAATTTCATACGTCCAAGAAGTTTCAGAAGCTCTGGATGAATACCATGAACTCCAACATCCATAGCTGCATTCTCGCCATCCTCGCGGATCTGAGTTTCAACTTCTTTCTGTGCCTTCTCAACCATTTCCTCGATTCTGGCCGGATGGATACGTCCATCTACGATCAGTTTCTCAAGTGCTACTCTTGCCACTTCACGTCTGATAGGATCAAATGATGAGAGAACTACTGCCTCAGGAGTATCATCAATGATAAGGTCTACACCTGTCAGGGTCTCCATAGTACGAATATTACGTCCCTCACGTCCGATAATACGTCCCTTCATCTCATCGCTTGGAAGCTGCACTACGGAAATAGTAGTCTCGGCAACATGGTCTACCGCACATTTCTGAATGGCATTTACCACATATTCCTTGGCTTTCTTTCCTGCCTCTTCCTTCGCCTGGCTCTCAAGTTCCTTGTAAAGTCTGGCAACATCAACTTTAACATCGTCTTCCACAGATCTGAGCAATTCTTCTTTTGCCTGTTCGGAGGTCAGACCGGAAACACGTTCCAGTTCCTGTACTCCTTTCAGCTCGAGTTCATCTACTCTCTTTTCTTTCTTCTGCAATTCAGCAAATCTCGCTGTGCACTCTGCCTCGCGCTTCTCAACTGCTTCAGCTTTCTTATCAACGGTTTCTTCCTTCGATAAGACACGCTTCTCATATTTCTGCAGTTCGTTTCTACGTTCCTTGGTTTCCTTCTCCAGTTCGTTCTTTGTACGGAGAGATTCTTCCTTTACTTCCAATAAAGTTTCACGTTTCTTTGTTTCGGCCGCTTTTAAGGCTTCATCAATGATGCCTCTGGCCTTTTCTTCAGCTGACCCAATCGTTTCTGCGTCTTTCTTAACTTTGTTATCCACAGAAACTTTACTAGTAATAGGAACTGCAATCAGTAGAGTGGCTACTACAGCGACAACTGCAACAATAATTGTTGTCACAGGAGCACCTCCTCAATATTTAGTTTTCATTGTGCAATCACAACAATACAAGTTTATCTTTTTTTTAGAATTATGTCAAGTTTTTCTACACAAAAACAAAATTTAAATTTCCAAAGAAACGTCTAGCGTTACTGTTCACTCCACGACCAGTAACACGCTTCGCGATGCACAGAAAGAATCCAGCAATTTATCAATAGCTTCTCTCACAGGTAATATTCATGTCTTCCAGCACGTGGGAAATATCTCCATAGGAAAAACCTCTTCGAAGGAGAAATCCCTGGAGGCGGCGCATCCCCTTCTCGTCCAGGGCAGTACCAGGCTGACACTTTTTCTCTACTGTAGTTCGGAGAATGGCCAGTTCATCTGGCTCTTCAATCTCTGCTGCCTCTTCCCAGGCTGCAAGGGCAGTCTCGCGGTCAATTCCTTTCCCTAAAAGCTCCTGGAGAATCTTCTGACGGCTCTTGGTTCCCATGCGGAAGGTAATATAATTCATGGCATAGCGGTAATCGTTCAGATACCCATAGGAACGCACATAGTTCATGGCATCCTCTGTGGCTTCTGCTGAAAAGCCTGCCTGACGCAGCCGGTCAGACAGGCCTTTCTCTGTACGGTCCATATGCTCCAGAAGAAGCATTGCCTTTCTTCTGGCATTCTTTTGCTCTTCAGGTGTAACCGCCATATTTTATTCCTCTTCTGCTGCCGGAGCGTCAGATTCTGGTGTAGTTTCTTCTTGCTTCACATCCTGCTGCTCTTCTTCCTCACCTGGAAGAAGGTGATAATGGATACGAACCTTGCGTTCAATCTCATCGCAGATGTCCGGATGCTCTTTCAGGAACAGCTTGGCATTCTCACGTCCCTGGCCGATCTTATTTCCTTCGTATGCATACCATGCACCGCTCTTATTCACAATGGAATTCTCAGCAGCAAGATCAAGGATATCCCCTTCCTTGGAGATGCCGGTACCAAACATAATATCAAACTCAGCCTGCTTAAATGGCGGAGCAACCTTATTCTTAACAACCTTGATCCTGGTGTGGTTTCCAACCATCTCGCCGCCCTGCTTCAATGTCTCTACACGGCGTACATCAAGACGTATGGATGAATAGAACTTAAGGGCACGTCCACCAGTAGTTGTCTCCGGGTTACCAAACATAACACCAACCTTCTCACGGAGCTGGTTGATAAAGATCACAACGCAGTTAGACTTACTGATAATAGCGGTCAGCTTACGAAGTGCCTGTGACATCAGACGTGCCTGCAAACCTACATGACTGTCTCCCATGTCACCATCAATCTCTGCCTTGGGAACCAGAGCTGCAACGGAATCCACGATGATAATGTCAACTGCACCGGAACGAACCATGGTCTCTGTAATCTCCAGAGCCTGCTCACCATTATCCGGCTGGGAAATGTAAAGATTATCAATATCTACGCCGATGTTCTTCGCATATACAGGGTCAAGAGCATGCTCGGCATCGATAAAACCGGCAATTCCGCCTCTTTTCTGAACCTCGGCTACCATATGTAATGCAACAGTGGTCTTACCACTGGACTCTGGTCCGTAGATTTCTATAATACGTCCCTTCGGCACACCGCCTACCCCAAGTGCAATGTCAAGGCTCAGGGAACCGGTAGGAACAGTCTCCACCTGCATATTGGCACTGGACTCACCCAGTTTCATTACAGAGCCCTTGCCATATTGCTTCTCAATATGTCCAAGAGCCGCTTCCAGCGCTTTCTTCTTCTCTTCATTTATCATTATTCCGATCTCCTATTCTTAATAATCAGACAAGTCCGTAGTAATTTCTGTAATCATTAACCGGACTGTATAACCTGTTACCATTCACAAAAGGCACCTGGCAGAACCTTATCCGTGAACAGCAGCCAGGATCTGTTACTGTTCACTCCGTTCACAGTAACGCGCTTCGCGATGCACAGAAATCATGCAAAGCATGATTTCGCGCCGCAATTCTCGGGTTTTCTGTGAACTTTGTTCACAAAAACACCTCGCGGAACATTACCAGTGAACAGCAGCCAGGATCTTCTTGCTTGCGCAAATACGAACCTATGTTCGTTTCTCTGTAGTACATACTATCTTAAATCAGTTCACTTGTCAAGCCCCTACTCGCCATATAAAAATTTTATTTTTCATGTTAAGCCAAACGAACTGTAAAGTTATTTTCACCGGTGGAATCATCCCGGAATACGGGTGTGAAATTCTTGTATACCCGGAGACAGACAAAACTCCGGTAAATTTTGAAATGAATCGTATACGACTTTTATATTGTCGTTTTCCTGTCAGTAATTCTACTATATAGCAAAACATCCGGAATTACAAGAATTATTTCCTGCAACCCGGATGTTATTTACTATCCCATTACTGTTCACTCCGTGACCAGTAACACTAGCTGCTCTTATCCCTGGCTAAGCACGCTTCTGACATGATCCACTTCTTCCCTTGTTGCCTGAGCTGCCGGCACATAATAGCCTCTTGCACGGGCAATCTGGTAAATCTCCTCCTGGGACATCTCGCACTGATTTCTCATCTGTTTTAAGGTTTGTTTCAGCTGAGGATTCTCTGTCTGAGGGATCATCTCCCCATAACGGGTCAGTTCACCGTTAATTCCTGCAAGGGTATCTGCTACCATCACTTTTTCATTCATCTGCGGCACCTCCTACTGTAAATACTGCATAAGCTGATTTTTGCAGTCCACTGCCGACTGGGCAGACTTCTGGAAAAACTGTTTTACCTGGCATCTGTAGCCTTACTTGCATACTCCTCCATTTTACAATGGGTGGTGTCAAATCCGCCGATCAGGTGACGTAAATTCTGTAAATCCAGTTCTGAAATTTGGTTCATATAACCTGCCTCCTGTTAAAATATGTTACTGTTCACTCCGTTCACAGCAACGCGCTTCGCGATGCACAGAAATCATGCATTTGCATGATTTCGCGCCGCACTTCTCGGGTTTTCTGTGAACTACGTTCACAAAAAACACCTCGCGGAATGTTACCAGTGAACAGTAACTAAAATATTTCTGTAGCGAAAACCAATAGTATGGAACCTTTGTTTTCGACAGCCTTCAAATGTCCATATATACAAAATACAGGAGAAAATTAATCTCTCCTGTATCCTGAGGCGGACACTTTACAGAAAGTAGTATGTCCGAATTTCATCTTATTATGTACCGTATATATTATGTACCATATATATCTATATCCGTACTTTAAATGGCATATTTCTTACAGAATCCTTATTCCCCGATCAGCCAGTTGTACATCTCTTCATACTGGCGTGCGGAATTACTCCATGAGAAATCCTTTGCCATAGCCCGGTCTACCATCTTATTCCATTCGCGCTTCTTGTCATAGTAAATGTGCTCTGCATAGCGGATCGTGGAAAGCATCTCATGTGCATTGTAATTGCTGAATGAAAATCCGGTTCCGGTTCCTTCGAATTCATTGTAAGGCTCTACCGTATCCTTCAGACCACCTGTCTCTCTGACGATTGGAAGAGTACCATAACGAAGGCTCATCAGCTGGCTCAGACCGCATGGCTCAAACAATGACGGCATCAGAAATGCATCAGAAGCTGCATAGATTCTGTGAGACATGCTCTCATCGTAATAAATCTGTGCAGAAACCTTGCCATGATATTTCCAGTCAAAGTGACGGAACATATTCTCATAGCGCTCATCTCCTGTGCCAAGAGCTACAATCTGTACACTATCCTGACAAAGCTCGTCCATGATATAAGCGATCAGGTCAAATCCCTTCTGATCTGTCAGACGGGAAACAATACCAATCATCATAGCCTTCGGATCCTGCTCAAGTCCTAAATCTTTCTGTAGCTGGATCTTATTCTTAACCTTCTCCTTACGGAAGGTGGTAGCATTATAACGAGCTGACAGATTAATATCTGTCTCCGGATTAAAATCATTATAATCAATACCATTTACAATACCACGCAGACTGTTGGAGCGTGCACGGAGCAGTCCGTCCAGACCTTCGCCATAGAACGGGGTCTTGATCTCATCTGCATATGTATTACTTACTGTAGTAACAGCATCTGCAAATACAATACCACCCTTCAGGAAGTTGCCATCCTTGTATGCTTCCAGCTTATCCGGTGTAAAATAGTAATCGGAAAGTCCTGTGAGCTCCTTGATTGTCTTCACATCATATACACCCTGGAATTTCAGGTTATGTATGGTCATGATGGTCTTAATTCCCCAGAAAAACTGATTCTGCTGGAAGCTGTCGTGCAGATAAACCGGAACAAGACCTGTCTGCCAGTCATGGCAGTGAATAATGTCCGGGCGGAAATCGATTACCGGAAGTACGGAAAGCACTGCCTTGGAGAAGAATGCAAATTTCTCCAGATCCCACGGAGCACTGTCATATGGCTTCGGTCCACTGAAATAATACTCATTATCTATAAAGTAGAACTTAATGCCATCATACTCCATCTGAAGAATACCTACATAACAGTTCTTGTATCCAAGATCCATGTAGAAGTGTGTGACATATTCCATTTTATCTTTCCATTCCTGCTTCATGCAGGCATATTTCGGTAAGATCACGCGAATATCAAAATAACGTTTATCAAAGCATTTCGGCAGTGAGCCGGCTACATCAGCCAATCCTCCGGTCTTAATAAAAGGCACTGCCTCTGATGTTGCAAAAAGAATTCTTTTCATTCAAAAAACCCTCCTTAGTAATAGCAAATAGCGTTACTGCCACTTAATGCCAGTAACCTGCTTCTGTCTTTTATTATACCCCAAATTCGGCTCATTGGAAAGAACGATTTTTATATTCCAGTCTGATTTTGTCAGCAATCAGTGCAATAAACTCGGAATTGGTAGGTTTTCCTTTCCCATTGCTCACTGTATAGCCAAACAGCTGGTCAATGGTATCCATTTTTCCACGGCTCCATGCAACTTCAATGGCATGTCGGATAGCCCGCTCCACGCGGCTTGGCGTTGTCTGATGGCGTTTGGCTATGGTTGGATATAAAATTTTTGTAATAGAATTCAGCATTTCCATGTCATTTACGGATAAAATAATAGCATCCCGCAGATACTGATAACCTTTAATATGTGCAGGTACTCCGATTTCATGTATGATATCTGTCACATCCGTTTCCAGATTTCCTGAATTGTAAGTATTTTCCTCTTCCTTTTGTCTTGGACGGTTCATTTCCCTGACGCGTCTCTCTCCCGCCCGGCGGATGTGTTTGATTCGGTTCAGCAGCATTTTGTTGTCAAAAGGCTTCAGCATAAAATAATCTGCTCCAAGATCAAAAGCGTCCTCTGTGATCCGCTCCTGTCCCACTGCCGAAACCACAATAAATGACGGCACTTTTTTCAAATTTTCATCGTGACTGAAGCGCTCCATCACTGAAAGTCCGTCTACTTTTGGCATGATAATATCCAGTACAACCACGTCAGGCTGTTTTTCCTTTATGATGTTACAGATTTCTTCTCCATTATGTGCTTTTCCAACCAGTTTCAGTTCTTCGTCCTGATCAATGATCTTACTCAGTACCTCCACCATTTTCTCATTATCGTCCGCAATTGCCACATTCAATTTTTCCATGAGGCCATTCTCCTTCTACTATTTTGAAAATTCTCCGGCAATCCACAGCCGGAAAGTTGCTATATTTCTGATATCAGGAAGCAAACGCGTTTTTCTTCCCAATATCTTCCTATCACCTGTACAAAACAGCAGGGCCCTGTTTGCTCTTGCACATTTTTCAGAAAAATTTTCCTTTGCTGTAACAACGTCTATTATAGTGGAACTGCCATGGGGAAATCAAGCCGAAACTGCCGTTTTTACTGCATTTTCGTTCGATTAGTTTCGAGCTTTTTTGCGTCTTTTAACGACAATAATTTCATTTTTTCTGAGGGGATTTTTATATTAAGACAGCGTTTTACACCGACTCTCAATTTAACACAGTTTATTTTTTTCGCGTTTTATGATTGAAAGATATGGAACAGGTTCATAAAAATACAAGAGTGAAATCATGATTTTTCTCCATACTAGTACAGTGAAAATTAAGTTTCTGCTATATTGACACAGTATATGAAAAATCAGACAAGTCACTATAGCGGTTACTTAATATTTGCTGTACCAGCACAGTGAAAAACAAAAGAAAAGGATGTGAAAACATGTACCAGAAACGAAAATACAAACATTTTATCCTGCTCTGTCTTGTCCTTGACCTTCTGACAATGGTATTTCTGGGATATCGTTATCTGGACCGGAAAATTCCGGATGAAATACACATTGACAAAAATTCAGGACTTGACCTTTCCCAGATTTCCAATCTTCCTTTTGTATCTTTCGGAGATACAATCACTACTTCCGGGGAAGGCAGCTACCAACTGCCTTGCAGACTTTTTGGAAAAATAGCTTTCAAGAATATTAAAGTGAAACCAACAGAGGCAGACACCATTCTGGTCAGCGGCAGCACAGTGGGGATTTACATGGAAACAGACGGAGTTCTTGTGATCGACACCGGAGAAATCCTTTCTAAAAATGGGCAGATGCAGGATCCGGCAAAAAATATTTTAAAGCCTGGCGATTATATTGTTGCACTAAATGAGCAGAAAATATCCTGCAAGCAGGATTTAATTAACGATCTGGAAACTATTGATGGAAAGCCTGTTACGGTAAGCGTGCGAAGAAATAACAGTACCATTCCGGTCTCTCTCTCCCCGGCACAGGATGCTTCCGGGAAGTACAAGCTTGGAATCTGGGTCCGGGATGACACCCAGGGAATCGGAACCCTTACCTATGTAACAAAAGACGGAAATTTCGGTGCTCTTGGCCATGGAATCAGCGATATCGACACAGGAAATCTTTTGTCAATAAAGGGAGGAAATCTTTACTGTGCCCAGATCCTCGGAGTGCAAAAAGGAGAAAAAGGAAGTCCCGGAGAACTTTCCGGGCTGATCCGTTACAGAAATGACAATGTGATCGGACAGATTCGTGTAAATAGTTCAAATGGAATTTACGGCAGTTTCACCAGCAGTTCTGGCAATAATATTACAGAGCTCCAGGCCGCAGCTTCTGCTTCAGATGATACGGTCAATGCTTCTGAAAGCTTTAACCAGTCCAAAACTTCTTTCTGGGATTTTGCAGACAGTTTTTCCGAAAATGATTCTCTGCCAATTTCCCTCCGCCAGATGAAAATCGGCTACAAACAGGAAGTACAGACCGGTCCGGCTTCCATTCTGTGTGATGTAGGTAATGGAGTAAAAGAATACGATGCAGAAATCACCAGAATCGACATGAACCACGAGGACACTAACAAAAGTTTCGTCATCCATATCACCGATCAGCGGCTTCTTAACACCACCGGCGGCATTGTCCAGGGCATGTCAGGCAGTCCCATCCTGCAAAATGGAAAAGTAATCGGTGCGGTAACCCACGTTTTTGTCCAGGATGCGGCAAGTGGGTATGGAATTTTTATTGAAAACATGCTGGAGCGTGTCTGAAAAAGGCTTTCTGCAAGATGTGCGTCACGATTTGTGGGAGATTTTGCCCGGATGAGGGCGCCGTAGCGGACTACGGCAACTGAATTCGGGCAAAATATACCGCAAAGTGGGGCGTGCAGATTGCGGGAATGATTTTTCAGACTCGCTCCGGAGCCTGCCTGAAAAAGCTTCTGATATACTCAGAAATTCCCTGTCAGACAGGAGCCTGTCTCACAGAGGATTTCAACTTACATGTTTGAAAACTCATTTTCTCAATCTACAAAAAGGAATTATGCCTTGCACTCCCTGGCCAGTTTTTTCATCTCCCTTGCATTTTCCAGCACAGCGCCAGTGATCTGGGCACCCCCAAGAAGACGGGCCAGTTCGCGGATGGAGGCTTCTTCATCAAGGGGATGGATCTGAGTGGTGGTCTTGGTGCCTTCAACCTGCTTCTCGATCTCAAAATGGGAATCTGCCATGGCTGCGATCTGGGGAAGATGGGTAATGCAGAGCACCTGATGATGATGCCCGATCACTGCCATTTTCTCAGAAACCTTCTGAGCAGTACGTCCACTGATTCCCGTATCTATTTCATCAAAAATCAATGTTTCGATCTGGTCACGGTCTGCCAGGATTGCCTTCAGTGCAAGCATAATTCTGGAAAGCTCACCACCGGATACGATTTTACCAAGGGGCTTCAGACTTTCTCCCGGATTTGTGGAAATTTCATACTGGATTTCATCATAACCATTCTCTGTAAAACTGCTTCTTCTGGAAAACGTGATGGCAAACTGTACATCCAGGAAATTTAAGTCTTTTAATCCCTGGATTACCTTTTTCTCCAGCTGATGGCTGTATTCTTTACGAATTTCCGAAAGACGGCTGCAGGCCACTTCCAGCTTTTTTTCTGCCTTTTTCAGTTCTTCCCTGGAAGCCTCGAAAATTTCTTCATACTTCTGAAGTTTGTTCAGCTTTTCCTGCTGTTTTTTCTGGTATTCCTGGATTTCTTCGATACGCTGACCGTATTTGGCTTTCAGACCATTGAGCAGATCCAGGCGGCGCTCTGTCTCATAAAATACGGATTCATCAAAAGTCATGTCATCCATATAGGAGGACAGCTCCCTGTTAAAATCATTGAGAAGTCCGTCCACTTCGCTTAAGGTCTGGGAAAGGGATTCCAGCTGTTCATCGTACTCTGTCACTCTGGAAAGCTCCCGAAGAGCCTCTCCCACTGCTTCCCCGGCTCCCTGTCCGTCATATCCGGTAAGGGCATGGGCACTTTGCAGGGAATCGATAATTCTGCGTCCATTGGAGAGCTTTCGATACTGCTTTTCCAATTCTTCGTCTTCTCCTGGAACCAGAGATGCTTTCTCAATCTCATTGATCTCAAATTCCAGAAAAGCCATTTCCCGATTCTTCTGCTCTTCGTCCATATCAAGGGATTTCAGTTCTGCCTGACATTTCTTATATTCCTGATAGGCAGCTTTCACCTTCTCTTTTTCCGGAAAGATTTTCTCACGGCCATAAGCGTCCAGGATTTCCAGCTGTTTCTCCTCATAGAGAAGGGACTGGTGCTCATGCTGCCCGTGAATGTCAAGAAGACAGGCTGCAGCGGCCTTCATCTGGCTGACAGTGCTTGTCTCCCCATTTATCTTATTAATGCTCCTGCCGTCCATGATTTTTCTTGACATGAGGATCTGTCCGTCCTCCGGATAAATATCAAGTGCGGCAAGTGCTTCTTTTGCTTTCGTATTTTCAACCTGAAATAAAAGCTCTACCAGTGCATAGGGCGCATTTTCCCTGATCATGCTTCTGGATGTCTTTCCTCCCAGGATCAGCTGCATGGAACCGAGAAGAATGGACTTACCGGCACCAGTCTCACCGGTGAGGATATTTAGCCCTGGTCCGAATTCCACTTCAATTTCATCTATGAGTGCAAGGTTTTTTACGTGTAAATGTACTAACAAGGTTGACCTCCTTACGTTACTGTATATTCAAATGGACAGTAACTCCTTACTCTTTTCTCATACCCTTATAAACAGGCCTAGAGCCTGTTTGAAAAATCATTCCCGCAATCTGCACGCCCCACTTTGCGGGAGATTTCACCCGAATTCGGTTGCCGTAGCCCACTACGGCGCCCTCATCCGGGCGAAATCTCCCACAAATTGTGACGCACATCTTGCAGAAAGCCTTTTTCAAACACGCTCTAAAGCCCATATGTAATGTCAGGCAACGCTATGCTTCAAAGCCACACATGCCCTTCAGATAGTAACAATCGAGCAGGAAATTCCTGCCCGATCCACTTTATGTTCTCAGTCAGCTCTAAAACCCGATTGAAAATTCCGGTCATGCAAACTGTTTCCATTTTTATCTTCTGTTCAAAATACTGCCCAGCTTCTCCATGACACCCTCCGCCAGCTCAGAGCTTTTGCAGGCACACATAATCGTGTCATCTCCTGCAATACAGCCCAGGATTTCCGGCCATTTCAAGGCATCCAGAGCTGTGGCAACTCCCATTGCCATTCCGGTAACTGTTTTGATCACTACCAGATTCTGTCCAACCTCAATGGACACAACCGCATCATTTAACACTCTTGTATACTGGTCCCCAAGCCCTGGCTGTGTATCCTGCAGGATGGCATAGCGGGATTTCCCGTCTTTTCCTGCAACCTTGGTCATTTTCAGTGCACGGATATCTCGTGAAACCGTAGCCTGTGTCACCTTAAAACCGGCTTCATTCAATCTGGCTGCAAGCTCTTCCTGTGTATCTATGTCATATTCTTTTATCAGTTCGATAATTTTCTCATGTCTTGCTAATTTCACTTCTTAACCTCCCCTGCAAAGATTTTCTGCCCTGAAGTCTGTTAAAAAAGGCTGTCACTTACAATACCCCTTTTTCAAACAAGCTCTGAATGAACCTTTGCAACGCATTCTGAAAATGATATTATCAATAAAATTCCCATACTATGATCAATACTTATAATAATATTTGTATTCTGATACATTAATAAAAATCAGCTATCCCTCATTTTTTGTCTCAACACTTCAACAAAACTAAGATGATTCAGCTTCAAAATCCTGGTTTTCACCTCTGCCTTTCGGATCACAATCTTATCTCCTGTGATCATTGGAATTTCAGAATCCCCATCAAAAGAAGCCAGTCCTTTTTCACAATCCTGGTGACGTCCCTCTCCCATTTCCACCGTGATCACATCCTCCGCTGGGAAAACAATGCTTCGGCTGTTCAGAGTGTGTGGCGCGATCGGTGTCATAATCGTCATCTCTCCACTTGGTGAAACAATAGGACCGCCAACAGAAAGGCTGTATCCTGTCGAACCTGTAGGTGTGGAAATAATAATTCCATCAGCGTTATAAGAGTTCAGATATTCGTCATTGACAAAATTTTTAAATCTTACAACACGAAGGGGACCTTCCCTTGCAATTACAATGTCATTTAAGGCAATATCCTTGCCGATGACCTTGTCTCCCCGGTAAACAGTCCCGGAGAGCATCATTCTCTCTTCCACCTCGTAGACATCCTCCGTAAGCTTGTCAAGAGCCTGGTATACAGACTGCCTGTCCACCTCAGCCAGAAAGCCCAGATTTCCAAGATTGACTCCCAGAAGGGGAATCTGACTGCGCTTCTTATCGTGAGCCGCCTGAATGTCTCTGGCAGCCTGAAGAAGGGTTCCATCACCGCCAAGTACGATAATGCACTGTGTTTCTTCCGGAATCTTTCTTGGATCCGTATAGTGGAACGGACCTGCAGTCTGTCTTCCTGCAAGCTGAACTTCACAGTGTCCGCCTCTTTTTCCAAGATAATCCACTACCCGGTCTGTAAATTCCAGATTTTTATCTTTTTCATTGTTGGTTATAATATAAAACTTATTCATACCAAAGTCCTGTATCTGTTTACTGTCCCCTGTAAGCAACAGCATTCAACTGCATACTATTTTTCTGCCGGTTTATCCAATGCTCCGTGTGCCTGTGCAACCACATCCTCCACTTTCACAGTAAGACTGTCCGGAACCTCCGTTCCCTCCGGTCTTTTCTTCAGATGCAGAAGATATTCAATATTTCCCTCTGGTCCTTTGATCGGAGAAAAAGAAAGATGGCATGGCTCGAGGGAAATACTCATGGCGAAATCCCTCACCTTCTCTATCACTTCCTCGTGTACAGCAGGATCACGGACAACCCCTTTCTTTCCCACCTTTTCCCTGCCAGCCTCAAACTGGGGTTTTATCAGGCAGACGATTTCGCCATCCTCTGTAAGAAGATTTCTCACAGGTCCCAGTACCTTGGTCAGGGAAATAAAGGAAACATCAATAGAGGAAAATGCAGGTTTCTCCTGGATATCCTCCGGTACCACATAGCGAATGTTGGTTTTCTCCATGCACACAACTCTTGGGTCGTTGCGAAGCTTCCAGTCCAGCTGGCCATATCCCACATCAATAGAATATACCTTCACACCGCCATTCTGAAGCATACAGTCTGTAAAACCGCCTGTAGAGGCGCCTACATCCATGCACACCTTCCCCTCAAGACTTACATCAAATTCATTCATTGCTTTTTCAAGCTTCAGGCCGCCGCGGCTTACATATGGAAGGGTGTTTCCTCTGACTTCCACTTTCACCGTTTCAGTAAACATGGAGCCTGCTTTATCTTCCTTCTGACCATCTACATAAACCTGTCCGGCCATGATATATGCTTTTGCTTTTTCTCTGGAAGGTGCAAGAGCGCGCTCCACCAGCATCATATCCAATCGTTTCTTCATTCTCTTATTCCTTCTGAATAGTTACCTGAAATTTTCTTTATCTTCTCTGCAATGGCATTGGCGCTAAGCCCCAGCTGTACCCTAAGACTGTCCACACCTCCATGAGGCACAAAACGATCCGGAATAGCCACTGGCAGCACCTGGATACCAGGATGATGTTCTTCCATATAACTGCATACCTGCTGTCCAAAGCCACCATTTTGCACATTTTCTTCTACTGTTACCACCAGGCTGTGATTCCGCGCCAGCTGATCCAGCAAAGCTGTATCTAATGGCTTTACAAATCTGACATTTACAAAGGTAGAATCAATTCCTTCCTTCTGTAATTCACTGCAGACCTCTGCACAGATCTCCACCATGCTTCCAAGTGCCAGAACTGCTACCTTACAACCGCTGTGAAGGACTTCACTTTTCCCCATCTCCACAGCTGTCTGATATTCCTGCAGCCCCTGATATGCATTACCTCTTGGGTAACGGATTGCTACCGGGCCATCCGCTTTCACAGCAAAGCGAAGCATTTCCTTTAACTCCCAGTCATTCTTCGGTGCCATCACTGTCATTCCAGGCATCATGCTGAGATAGGAAATGTCAAAATTGCCCTGATGTGTCTCACCATCTGCTCCAACAAGACCTGCCCTGTCCACTGCAAAGATCACATGAAGCTTCTGCATGCACACATCGTGAAGCATCTGATCCACAGCTCTTTGCAAAAAGGAGGAATAAATGGCAACCACCGGGACTACTCCGCCAAGTGCCAGTCCGGCTGCAAAGGAAACTGCATGCTCTTCTGCAATTCCCACATCAAAGAACCGGTCTGGAAATCTCTGGGAAAACTTTTTCAGCCCGGTACCATCAGGCATGGCAGCTGTAATGGCAACCAGCTTCTCTTCTTCTGCTGCCACCTGGCACAAAGCATCTGCAAACACATCTGTATAACTCGGACAGACCTTCTTCTGGGTTGGCTTTCCAGTCTTGATGTCAAACGGTCCGATTCCATGAAACATATCCGGGTTCTGTCTTGCAGGTTCATAGCCACGTCCCTTTTCTGTAAGAACATGAACCACAACCGGTCCCTTCACACGCTTTGCCTCATTAAAAAGACGCATCATCTGGCGCATATTATGCCCGTCCACCGGTCCAAGATAGGTCAGGCCCATATTTTCAAAGAGCATTCCCGGAATAAAAAGCTGCTTAATGCTGCTTTTCGTCCTTCTCACAGCATCCACCATAGCGGTTCCCACACGGGGAATCTTTTTTACCGCCTTATTCAAGCTCATTTTCATTCCGGTGTATGCTTCTGCAGTACGGATCGCACTGAGATAATTTGACATTCCTCCTACATTTGGAGAGATTGACATATTATTGTCATTTAAAACAATTATAAAATTGGTATCCAATTCGGCTGCATTATTCAGCGCCTCATAAGCCATACCGCCTGTAAGCGCACCATCGCCGATCACAGAAACCACATGATAATTCTCTCCAAGAAGATCCCTTGCATGCACATAACCAAGGCCTGCAGAAATAGAATCTGAACTATGTCCCGCGTCAAAAGAGTCGCAATTGCTCTCCCCTCTTTTTGGAAAACCACTCAGTCCGCCTTCCTTGCGCAGGGTCTCAAATTCACCTTTTCGTCCGGTGAGGATCTTATGAGTGTATGCCTGATGGCCTACATCCCAAATCAGCTTGTCATCTGGAAAATCCAGTACATTATGCAGTGCCAGTGTAAGTTCTACCACTCCAAGATTGGATGCCAGATGTCCTCCTGTCCTGCTGACGGATTCAATCAAAAAGCTTCGTATTTCTTCTGCCAGCTGCGGAAATTCAGCCAGAGGAATTTTGTGAATATCGTTGGGCTTTTTTATTTTATCCAGAATCATTTGTATCCTTCTTTCACTTCCTGCGTCCCACCAGCTCGTTCACCAGAGTAAACAGGAATTCATTTTTCTTATTCAGTCCTTCAAACAAAGTAACTGCCTCATCTGACAGCTTCTTCACCTGCTGTGATGCTTTCTCAATTCCCATAAGTGTCACATAAGTAGTCTTATGGTTCTTCTCATCACTGTGAATTGGCTTACCCAGCTCTTCCTCGGTGCTGGTCACATCCAGGATATCATCCTGGATTTGGAACGCAAGGCCGATATTTTTTGCTGCTTTTTCTACTATAGCAGTCTCTTCTTCCGTGGCACCTCCAAGAATTGCGCCTGTCATCACAGAGGCTTCAATAAGTGCAGAAGTCTTATTCTCATAAATATAATCAATCATCTCACGGCTCATAGGCTTGCCGTCATTTTCCACATCCACACTCTGTCCGCCAAGCATTCCGTAAAGTCCGGTCTTATGGGACATTACCTTCAGTGCCTGAATCACATGTGCCTGACAATCTGGTGTATCTGCCGTGTCAAAAGCTGTAAGCATCACTTCATAAGCATAATTGAGAAGTGCCACACCGCTAAGAACCCCCATAGCTTCCCCATAAACTTTATGAGTAGTAAGACGTCCTCTCCGGTAATCGTCATTATCAAGAGCCGGAAGATCATCATGGACCAGTGAATGGGTATGAATCATCTCCATTGCTGCCATAAAAGGATATGCCAGCTTCTCTTCTCCTCCAAACAGCCTTAAGGTTTCCAGGATCAGCATAGGGCGAAGGCGCTTTCCTCCTGCCAGAATACTGTAATTCATTGCCTGTGCCATAGTCTTCGCAAAACCTTCCTCTTCCGGAAGATAAGACTGGATCACTTTATTAATTTCTTCTGTTCTTTTTTTTAATTCATCTTGAAAATTCACCAAGGCTACCATCCTCATTCATCTGCAGCATTTTTTTCTCAACAGTATCAAGCTTATCATTACAATATTTCAGAAGCTCCATTCCCTGTTTATAAAGGCGAAATGAATCTTCCAGGGAGGTCTCACGGTCTTCCAGCCTTCCCGCCAGAACATCCAGCTCTGAAAAAGCCTCCTCCAGAGTTTTCTCTTCTTTTTTCTCATCAGCCATCCTTCCGCACCTCCGTCTTTATTGCTGCACACATTGTGCACAGAAGTCTTTTACTAGCTATGCACGATCTGCATGCTGACTTTATTTTTCACTGTCTGTATCTGCTCCGTAACTGCTGGCTTTTGTATTCTGTACAGACGCCTCTATTGTACCATCTGTAACATAAATCAGCAGACCATCCCCTTGTTTTACCTGTGAAACGCTTGTCAATGTCTTTCCTTCCTTATCAGAAACGTAGGAGTAACCCTGATTCAGCTTCCGAAGAGGAGAAAGACCGTGAAACCTTTCCAGATAGAGGGACAGTCTGTGTCTTTTATCTTTTATCTTTTGTTCCATGGCAGACTGGATTCGTTCCTGCACATCTGCCGCATACTGCTGACGGTCACGCAGACGGCTCTCTGGATTCAGATACTGAAGACGTGTTCCATATCTTTCCAGTTTTGCCCTGTTTACGTCAATTTTATTCCACACTGCCCGTTCCAGCCGTTCCTGATACCCTTGCATGGAATTCAAAAGAGTCCGGCAGTCAAAATAGGCGAGTTCTGCCGCTGCTGAAGGTGTAGGGGCACGAAGATCCGCCACAAAATCCGCGATGGTAAAGTCAGTCTCATGTCCCACTGCAGAAATTACAGGTGTATGGCACTCAAAAATCGCCCTTGCCACCTCTTCTTCGTTAAAAGCCCATAGTTCCTCGATAGAACCACCGCCCCGGCCTACAATGATCACATCCACGCCTGCCTCGTCCAGCATGCGGATACCACGTACAATACTGGCCGCTGCTCCCTCTCCCTGCACAAGTGCCGGGTAAAGAATACTCTGGATAAAAGGATTTCTTCGGGTGGAAACGTTGATAATATCCCGAATCGCAGCACCTGTAGGAGATGTGACAATCCCCACTCTGTGGGCAAATTCCGGTATGGGCTGCTTATACTCCTGTGCAAACATTCCCATATCCTCCAGCTCCTGCTTCAACGCCAGGTATCTTTCATAAAGCGCACCAGCTCCCTCTAAAGTAATCTCCTTCGCATAGAACTGATATGCGCCATCTCTTTCATAAACATCTACTCTGCCCCCGGCTATCACCTTGTCTCCGTCTTTCATGCGGAAAGCAAGACCTTTTCTGGAACCTGCGAACATAACGCATTTCAGTGTGCCGCCTTCGTCCTTCAAGGTAAAATAGATGTGTCCTGTGGAGTGGTATTTACAGTTGGATACCTCTCCCTTTACATAAATATTCTGTAAAAAATAGTCCTGGGTAAACATGTTCTTCACATAGCGGTTTACCTGACCAACAGAATAGACATTATTCATTTTTATTTTCCGGTGCCCTGGAGCTTACATTGCGGTTGACAACTACCACCTTTTTGGAAGGATCCTTTACCTTGAAACCGGATTTCGGTCTTGCAGAGGTCTGTTCTTCTTTCTTAGAAGATGCCTTTCTTGCAGCAACCTTCTTATCCGGGTTGGCAATCTTTCCAAGGATTCCGTTTACGAATGCACCGGACTCTTCAGAACCGAAGCATTTCGCCAGTTCTACAGCCTCATTGATGGCAACTCCTACCGGCACTTCCTCTTTCTCATATTCAAGCTCATACACAGCCAGACGAAGAACTGTCAGATCAACACGGTTCATACGGCTTGTCTTCCATCCCATACTGATGCTGTTCAGCTTCTCATCAAGCTCATCTGTGTGGTTCATAATGTTCATATATTTGCGGCTGATATAGTCCCGGTCGCTCTCTTCCAGATTCTCAATATCAGCTAAATATAAAGCCAGCTGCTCTTCCATTTCTTTCTGTGTATTAAACTCGCTGATAAAAAGCAGCTTAAAAATATGTTCTCTCTGTTCCCTTCTTCTCATGTTTCCTCCTACTATCTGTAACTCCCGAAAATCCCTGCAAAGAAATGTCAGCTCACGCAGACATTCATAGAAAAAAAAGGAAAGGTTTACTTTCCTTTTTTCGTTTACTTGCTTTTTTCATTCTCCATATCTACGCTTGCAATATGAATATTGACATCTGCAACCTCAAGTCCTGTCATGTTCTCAATGGCTGCTTTTACTTTCTCCTGAACCTTCTTGCTGGTCTCAAGGATATTCATGCCATATTCAATATTCAGGGTAAGGTCAACGCTTACCACACTGTCAACAATTTCAACCTTAACTCCCTTGGAGAGATTCTTCATTCCAAGCTTGCTTACCAGCTCATTGGTAATATTACCTGCCATGGAGGCAACTCCGTCTACTTCTGTAGCGGCAAGTCCGGCGATAATAGTAACGACCTCATCTGCGATCTGAACCTCACCGATTCCCTCAATATCCTGTATTTTATATGTTGTTCTCTTCTCTGCCATGCTTACAAACCTCCTAGGTTTAATCTGCCGGCTGCCGGAAAATTCGCATCTTTCCCCGAGGCCAGCGTCAAATCTGCCTTACGGCGTATTTACACGAAACGGACTATCCCACGCATCTGCGCAGTTCTATTTCTATCCGAGACTTTCTTTAATTATAGCAAAATGCGTCAAAAATGAAAAGAGTTATTTACTGAATTCTGTTAATATTAAATCCGGATTTCTGTCTTCTGTCATGCCCACACTCCATGCATTGATAAACAGAAGCAACGGATTGCCTTTCAGATCTGTAACCTTCTTCATGTCAGAAGTTCCGACGATCTTGTCCACCTGAATCTCATCCTTGTTCGCAATCCATCTGATGTGCTCATATGGCAGATTTTCCAGACGAATTTCCACATTATACTCGTTCTCCAGACGATATTTCAAAACATCAAACTGGAGCACACCAACAACGCCCACAATGATCTCTTCCATATTTCCGTAAAGCTCCTGGAAAATCTGGATGGCACCTTCCTGTGCGATCTGGTTAATTCCCTTTACAAACTGCTTTCTCTTCATGGTATCCAGAAGTCTTACCCTTGCAAAGTGCTCCGGTGCAAATGTAGGAATGCCCTCAAATGCAAATTTTTTTCCAGGCGTACAGATCGTATCTCCAATAGAGAAAATACCGGGATCAAATACACCGATAATATCTCCTGCATAAGCCTCCTCAACTACATGGCGTGACTCAGCCATCATCTGCTGGGGCTGAAGAAGTCTCATCTTCTTATCCCCCTGTACATGATAAACCTCCTGGGAGGCATCGAATTTGCCGGAGCAGATACGCATAAATGCAATTCTGTCACGGTGAGCCTTATTCATATTTGCCTGAATCTTAAATACAAAAGCAGAAAAATCATCGCTCATAGGATCAACAAGACCTGAGTCTGCCATTCTTGGAAGAGGTGACGTAGTCATCTTCAGGAAATGCTCCAGGAAAGTCTCAACACCAAAATTGGTAAGAGCGGATCCAAAGAACACAGGAGTCAGTTCTCCCTTACTTACCATCTCCTGATCGAACTCGGCACTTGCGCCATCCAGAAGCTCGATTTCCTCCAGAAGCTGTTCTTTCTGCTCCGGATCCATAACCTCAAGTGCATGAGGAGAATCCAGATCGATTTCCTCAATAGTTCCCTCCTTGGTACCTTTCTGGGTATCTGTGAAAGTAAGGATCTTATTCGTGTTGCGGTCGTAAACACCGCGGAATTTCTTACCGGAACCGATTGGCCAGTTAATAGGGCAGGTTGCGATTCCAAGCTCTTTTTCGATCTCGTCAAGAAGATCAAAGGTATCGTTGGCATCACGGTCCATTTTATTGATAAAAGTAAAAATAGGAATGTGTCTCATAACGCAGACCTTGAACAGCTTTCTGGTCTGTGCCTCAACACCCTTGGACCCATCGATTACCATAACTGCAGAATCTGCAGCCATCAGGGTACGATAAGTATCCTCTGAGAAATCCTGATGTCCAGGAGTATCCAGAATGTTGATGCAGTAACCGTCATAATGGAACTGCAATACGGAAGAAGTAACGGAAATACCTCTCTCCTTTTCAATTTCCATCCAGTCTGATACTGCATGGCGGGCCGTTGCCTTTCCTTTAACACTACCGGCCAGATTAATGGCTCCGCCATACAGCAGGAATTTCTCAGTCAGAGTAGTCTTACCTGCATCCGGGTGGGAAATGATGGCAAAGGTTCTTCTTTTTTCTATTTCTTTCGTATACTTCGACACGTTTAGCCTCCTATTTGAATTCTCTATTTCAGACACGCTCTAGAGCGTGTATTCTTACATTTTTGCAGCATTCCTATTCTAGTATAAGGACTGCTGCACTGTCAAGGGGGTATATCATGGATTTACTGTAGTATTATCACGGATTTACTGTAGTATCATCATCAATATCCACGGAAGTCTCCAGTGATTCATCTTTATTTACCAGTTCTTCCTCGCTTTCATTTAACGGCGTGATCACAATATTTTCCGGCGCAATTCCCGTTTTTCTTTTCACAATGTCTTCAATCTGAGCCCGTTTTGCATCTGTCAGATCTGCTTCCGGAACCACCACATCTGCCGTTTCTCCGGTAAGGTTTACGATCACATTTTCGAAGCCTTTGGCTTCCAGAAGAAGTTCTGCTGCCGACTCTTTTTCCGTCAGATCCGCCATGGAAACCATTGTGCTCACAGCCTCCTGCTTCTGGTCATCTCCCAGATCCTGGTTGTTAATAATAGCCTGCAGGTCTGCTTTATTCTGGGAACGGATCTGTTCTCTGGAAAGTTTGGCCTGGGCCGCAAAATCAGAAGCCGCAGTAAGTACAGCTTCCCCCGGCGTGCTGGTGGTCTGATCCTGCACATCCGTAAGGCTGCTATCCGCCCCGTTCTCATCCAGAAGGGCTGTTTCATCGGTCAGATCATAGTCTACATCCTCCAGAATACTGCTGCTGTCCGCGCTTGCCTCCTTATTTTTCAGGCCAAGATCTACATCTGCAAAATTCAGGTATCCTGCAACTGCGATCAGAACCGCCAGTGAAGTAATGATTACCTGGTTCTTTTTCAGAATCTTTTTCACTTTACCTCTCCTCATTTCATTTTCATTACTTTAATTTTATGGGCATCCAGCTGAAATAATGCCATAACTCCTTCTACAATATTCCTGGAAACCACAGAATTATCTGCTCCTTCCGCCGCGATCAGCACTCCGGTCACCGCCTGATTTCCGGAATCGTAGAAACTGCTGCTGTCTTTTTCTTCCCCCGTCATAAGGAGCACCCGCACTTTTCCCACTCCTTCTGTCTGGGATAAAAGATCTTCCAGTTTTTTCTCCAGAACTGTCCGTTCTGCA
Source organism: Ruminococcus sp. AM42-11 (assembly GCF_003480145.1). Taxonomy (NCBI): domain Bacteria; kingdom Bacillati; phylum Bacillota; class Clostridia; order Eubacteriales; family Oscillospiraceae; genus Ruminococcus; species Ruminococcus sp. AM42-11. The sequence continues at coordinate 61,004 of NZ_QUIO01000019.1, forward strand.
TCTGTATTTTTCTCAGAAGAAGCTGAAAAAAAGGAACTGCTTTTTACTTCCGGGGAGCTATCCTTTTTATCGGATACCGGAAGTGCAATTACCGTAAGCAGAAGTCCCAAAAGGAGAAGAATCACCCATTGTCTGCTTCCCATTTTCCCAAGCAAGGACTTCACAGTTTTCTTCCCTGATTCCCCAGTTTGCTGCAAGTTCATCTTTTATCCCCCTCTCAAGCTCTCCATCTGGCACCTCCTTCGTCCACAGGCAGACTTTTAACAGCTCCCCTTCTATATGTACTTTGCATGCCGTCACTTCTATGCCTTTCTTTTTCAAAGATTCCGGAATATTTTTCTCAAGCTGCTCCTCCACACCTTTTTCCAGAAGGCTTTTCTGAAGATTTTCCAGATCAAGAGTGAGCCGCTTTTTTCTTCCTGCTGGTAAAGGCTGGAAAAGCTTTCCGGCAGTGTCTTAGCTTTTTCCAGAATGGAAAGCATGGGAGTGATCAGCATAACCATCAGCAAAAGTCCCATAAAAAAACGCACATAACGCTGATATTTCCCGGTAGGCACCAGATGGATGAGCATAGTCAACAGAATATAAAATATGGCAAGGCATTTGATCCAGCTGTAGATGGCTTCTTTCATAATATATCACTTCCCGCATCCCATTTTGGTCCCATATCTCAGTCATATGCTCAGGTTATTATGGTTCATTTCCGCTTACTGTTACTTTTATCCGCCTACAGACGCCATGAGAACTATAAAGGTAAGCACACACAGAATTTCCGCAGTCAGCATGATCCGCAGAAGCAGGGCACAGCCTTCTCCCATTGTGCCAAGGCAGCCTACGATTCGTTTGTCTGATACAGGCTGTGCCACTGCACCAAGGAGCGAAAGCTAAGGGATAGGAGACCATAATGAATCACAGGTCCGGCTCCTGCAAGAAGCAGAACCACCACCGCCATTGCTCCAAGACAGTTTTTCACAAGCAGTGCCCCTGCCAGAATCAATTCTGTTACCGCATTTACGGCATTTCCCACAGCCGGAATCGCTCCGGCAGTTCTGCCAGGGCAGTTCGTTTGATGGCATCCATGGCAGGCGCAACCAGTCCTCGTACCGCCTGAAGCCCAAGGACAGCCCCAAGCATGGTTTTCAGGCTCCAGTTGATCATAGTTTCCAGAAGTTCTGCCATCTTGCTTAACATGTCCTCTTTGGAAAGATGGTTCACCATACAAAGAAGAACATACAGATTAGCCCCTGGCAGAATCAAAGTGAGAAGAAGCCATTCCACCAGCCACACCAGAAGAAGAACCCCCTGATAAAATACAGAAGCCGTGACAGCTCCTGATGCTGCTGAAACTGCCACGAATAAGCAGGTGCCAGGCCTTTCATAAACTGAGTCATCCATTCCAGCTGTTTTCCAAGAGAAACTCCAAGCTGCTGATAGCTGTTCATCAGAATGGTAAATAATAAAAGATATACCATGTAAAAACTTACCTCTCCAATCTGGCTGTTTTCAAATACCTCTGCAAAATTTGAAAAAACAGCAGCTGCCAGCACCAGGAGAAGAATGCGAAAAAAATTAGCCCGTTCTTTTTCCAGCCGTTCAAAAAAGAGGCTGCGCAGAAATTGCTGCACCGCCTCTTTTGAAAATACTGTTTCGCCGTTTATCATGTTTTTTAATGCTGTTCCTATGGAGAAGCTGTCCTCTCCCAGCATTTCATCCATTAAAGTTTGTACCTGTTCGAAAGACATGTCAGAAACCAGCTGCTCCGTAATGCCCTCAGAATCAGCGGAAGCTGCACGATAGCCAATACCTGCTGTTACCGTTTTCTCCGTTGTCTCTTCCTCTGTTTCGACTGCTGTTTCACCTGTAAAACTCTCTGCTTCCATGTTCTCTGCGTTTACATTTATTTTTCTGGTTCCCATCAGAATCCATACTGCAAACAACAATGCAGCAATTACCTGCCATTTTTGTTTTTTTCTCCAGACCCTCATACCATGAACTCCTGAATCGTCTTCAGAAGTGCCATAAGCACCGGCATGCTCAGAACCATCACCGACAATTTACAGAACAGCTCAATCTGCGCCGCTGTTGTGCTGTAGCCTGCATCTTTACAGATTCCGGAGGCAAACTGACCGATGTAGGTAATTCCGATCATTTTTACCAGTGTGGAAATATATTCCGTGTCCACTGGAAGTGTCTCCTGGATTTTCCCCAGAGATTCAAACAGGTAATAAATTTTCCCCACAGCAAGTCCCATGATCACAAGACCAATTCCAACTGTAATAAAACAGGCGTATTCCGGTTTGGTTCCTTTCATAAGAAATCCAAGAATAACACCGCATACGCCTAGTAACGAAATCTTTATAATGTCCATTTTCCACCTCCTGAACACAGGTGACAGGATATTGGTGAATCAGATCACAATTCAAATAATTTTTTTATGCTGTCAAACAACTCATAAATATATGGTACGATCCAGAAGAGTACCACAAGGAGACCTGCCAGGCTGACTAAAAAAGCCTGTTCCTCTCTGCCGCTGTGTTTCAGAACCTGAGAAAGCACGGAGACCAGAATCCCCACAGCAGCTATTTTAAAAATAATACTGACTTCCAAGGGGGCCTCCTTTCTTACCGTTATCTGCCTTACATAACCGTTTTCCAGGCAATTTTTCCAGATATTATATGAAATTACCACAACAAGACTGCCAGCAGAATTCCGCCCAGAATTCCCATGCTCTGATATGTTTTCTGCTGCTTTGGCATAGCACTTTTCAGAGTCTTTATCCTGTAGCCTAGCTCCTCCTCCAGAAGTGTCAGCTGTGCCACCTGCATTTCCCTGTCCAGATATCCCAGTTTTTCACCCAGAGAAAGAAAGCTTTCCCGCTCTTCCTCTGAAAGTTTGTAAAGGGGAAGCAGTCTTGCCGCGCATTCCCTGAAAATCTCATCAAAGGTAATTCCAGGCCGCTGCTGAAGCCATCCTGCAGTTTCTTTGAGAAAAAGCCTGTACTCTCCTGGCATTTTTGCTGCAGCATCAAGAAAGGCATCTTCCAACGTCGCCCCTGTGCAGCGGATTTCCCCTTTCAGTAACAGAAGAAGCTGAGCCAGTTTTTCCAGAATTTTCAGTCTGGCTGTCAATTCCATGCTTTTACACAACCCAAGACCTGTTCCGGAAAAAAGGATCAGAATGATTCCTGCTGTTTTCAACAAGGCCTCCCGTTTCTGTCATAAATTCCAAGTATGGTTCCCGCATGTTCTCCCTTGTCCAGGAAAATATACCGTTCAAACACTCTTCTTCTCACCAGCCTTTCAAAATAAGGCTGATGGATCACGTCCTCAATGGAATTTCCATGAGCGGTGGCGATTACTTTACATCCACTGTGAATCACAGATTCCACAGCTTTAAAGTCTTCTTTCCGTCCCAGTTCATCTACGGCCACAACTGCCGGAGACATAGAACGGATCAGCATTTCCATCCCTTCTGCCTTTGGACAGCCGTCCAGCACATCCGTACGCATACCAAGGTCATTCTGGGGAACTCCCTGATAGGAACCGGCAAGCTCACTTCTCTCATCTACAACGCCAACCGTTACCCCCGGCATTTTTTTCTTTTCCTCACCATTGCTCAGCTGACGGATAATATCCCGAAGCAGGGTTGTTTTCCCCCCTCTTGGCGGAGAAACGATCAAAGTATGCGCTACCCAGTCTTTTTTGCGGATATAGGGCATCACCTGGTCTGCGCAGCCTACCACTTCGTGAGCCAGACGTACATTGATACAGGAAATATATTTCATTCCCTGGATCTCATTGCCGTCAAGAATCACCTTTCCGGTAACACCTACCCGATGACCTCCCTGAACAGTAAGAAACCCCTGGCGCATTTCATCTTCATAGGAATAAAGGGAATAACCACTTATATATTCCATGGTTTCCTTCAGATCTTCCCTTGTCACCACGTATTTGCCATCATGGTCGGTAAGGAAACCCTCACCTCCGTCATAGGTGTAGAACAGCGGTCGTCCTACTCTTAACCGTATCTCATATATTTTGTCATAATCAAGGTTTGCATTCATCAACAGTCTGCGGATATTGCCCGCAAACAGGTTCTGAATCTGCTCTGCTTCTATGTTGTATCACCTCTCAATTTTAATATATGTGGACAATCCCGGATTCATTCTTAAATAAATCCACCAGATTTACAGGCTCTAGAGCGTGTTTGAAAAATCCTTCTAATACTGGCTCACATTACTCTGTATGCTCTGCTGGTATTCTTCCATTCTGGGAAGGCTCAGTTTTAAAACCCTGTCCACAATATTCACAGACGCTGAACTATATGCATAAGCAGCGGATTCAAACAGCACGTACAAGTCATCCCCATCCACAAAAATCTGTTCGATTCGTTCCGGAAACCGATAGCTGACAGCAGAATTTTCATCTACATAAAGCCTTTTATCGGATTTCTCATAAAATACCACTCTGGAAGGCAGAATTCCAAAGGAATGAGACAAAAGAAGCTTGTCGTTATAAAAAGTCATTCCCTGTGCCTGTTCGGAAATGGTGGAATAATCAAGGGGAACTGCCATCCCAAAGTTCATTCCCAGACCTTCATCCATAGTATTTATCAGGTTTCCCTGATCATCTACTGCATATCTTGCAATTGCACTGTCTGTATATTTTGTAAAGCAGCCAACGTACAGACACCCATCATAAAAGGTCATAAAGGAATCACGGACGATTCCGTAAAGGCTGGCTACCTGGTTGGTCGCGATAGGATGCCTGCCCGCATCATAGTCATAATTTTCAATAGATTCCATGGTAAGACTCACTGCCTGGGCAAGCTCCTGCGTATTTGAAGAATACCATAGAATCTGATGTTCACTGTCATACGCCAGACCGCCAACATGTGGCTGTCCGGGCAAAATAATTTCTTTTATAAAACGGTGCGATTCTTTGTTGATCATATAGATCACAGAATTATGCTTTTTCGCATGACAATAGGCACTTACAAAAACATAATCCTCTGTTACTGCCAAACCCTGCGGTGTCATAGTGGTACACATGGCCGGCATATCACCTTCACTGGTAAGAAGGGTTTGTGTTGCTTTCAGACCGGGAATAATATAGGTTCCATATTCCCGCTCTTTTTTCCTGTCTTCAAAGGCAAATGCCATCAGTTCTTCTTTCTGGGAAAGCATCTGGATCTGTCCACGAAGCGTATAGTAAGCCGCTTCCTGATTGGTGGTTTTCCTCTTGGTGGGCGGCTCATTTCTGCCTCTGTATATAAAGGCATATGCCAGATAAGATCCCACAATGACCAGAACCATGATCAGGATCCTGAGCCAGAAAATGCGGTTTCTCCATTTCATCTTTTTCTTCATTTATCTGCACTGCTTCCGCAATAGTACTCTTTTGGTAACTGTTCCGTACCTTCACAATTACATGCTTTACAATTGCATGCTTCGCGATACACAAAAAATCATGCTTTCCATGATTTCACGCCGCAATTCCCGGGCTTTCTGTGAACTGTATTCACAAAAACAACCTCGCGGAATACTGTCTCCTGAATAGTTACCTCTTTTTTTGTTATAATTTCACAACAGACATCATTATACTTTATTAGGTTTACGTTTACAAGAGGAAATTAGAACAGCCCGGTTTCTTCCAGGAACCGTGAAGGGTCACGCTCTTTATCGTACTGACGGCGCACATAACAGAGCATAAGTTCTTTCCTTGCCCTGGTCATGCCTACATAAAAAAGCCGGCGTTCTTCTTCCAAAGACTCTGCCAGAACCGCTTTTTTATAGGGAATGCTCCCTTCGTTTACATTCATAATATAAACTTTATCGTATTCCAGCCCTTTTACCGCATGAAGGGTGGAAATTACAATCCCTTCCCTTTTCGTCTCCTGTTTTTTCGCCTGTTCAGCCAGCTTCTTTGTGTAATCCTCTATGTAGTTTTCCCACTCTTCCAGGGTTTTCATGCCTTTGGCACTTTCCTGTATGCGGTCAAGGACCTCAAGCAGCTCCTCTGGACGAATTTTACGGTACTGGGCATATTCAATCAGATACTGCTCGTAGCCCATTCCTTTTCGGATAAAATTCACTGCAGCATAGGGTGCTAAAGTGGAAAGAATCCGAAGATGTGTTTCCAGTGTGGTAATCCTGTCGCACATCCAGTCTTTGTCTTTATAGAAATCTCTCAGTGCAGAAAATGAGATTGTGGTCTGAGTCAGGGCATCCCTTGCTATATACCGGTTAGGGCGGTTCATGATTTCCAGGAAAAGCTTTCGCGTCCTGTCTCCTGCTGCCATTTTCAGATATGCCATCAGGTTTCTGCTGATCCAATGCCGGAACAGATTGGGCAGCTGTTCTTTCATGGTAAAAGGAATCTGGTACTCCATCAAGGCTCCAACAAGCCCCTCTGCCTCCTGATTGGTACGAAAAAGCACTGCAGTATCCTCTAGATTCTCTCCCGCCTCCAGCCGCTTCTTCAAAAAGGCGGCAATCTTCACATACTCTTCTCTTGGATTGTCAAATTCCATCACTTTCACAGGTTTTCCCTGCTCATTTGGCGTAGACAGCCTCTTCTTAAAGCGGATCTGATTGCAGCCCACCACATTCATGGCTGCCTGAAGTACATTTTTCGTACAACGATAATTAATGTCCAAAAGAACCGTTTCTGCCTTAGGATAATCTTTGGTAAAGTTCAGCATGATCTCTGGCTTGGCGCCACGGAAATGATAAATAGACTGATCATCGTCTCCCACTATGAACAGGTTATCCCTGGGCTTTGCCAGCATCCTTACAATATCATACTGGAGATGGTTGATATCCTGAAATTCATCTACCATAATGTATTGGAATTTGTTTTGCCATGCCGCCAGGATATCTTTTCTCTTGACAAAAAGTTCATAGCAGCAAAGAAGCATGTCATCGAAATCCAGTTTTCTTCTCTGACGCAAGGCCTTCTGATACCCATTATAAATCTGGCGGAATACCTCATCCGGGCAGCAGGAAGAATAATAGTGATCCAAGGAAATCCTCCCCCCTTTTACCACGCTGATTTCCTTTGCCACATCCTCCTGGAAATCTCCCTCCTGCGCTAGTTCCTGACCAAATTCCAGAGTCATTTCTTTTAAAATGGCATATTTTTCTTCTTCTGACAAAATATTGCCGGCACTAAGTCCATAAGCCTGCTTCAGGATTCCGTAAAAAACACCGTGAAAGGTTCCGAAGGTAACAGCCGTGGAGGTCTGTCCGGTAAACTTCAGAAAACGCTCTCTCATCTCTTTTGCTGCAGCCCGGGAAAAGGTTACAACAAGAACAGAGGACGCCGGTATTTCCCCCTCACCAGTCATATATGCAGTTCTTTCAACGATCACTGAAGTTTTCCCCGAACCGGGGCCTGCCAGAACCATCATAGGTCCTGACAGGTGGGCGATTGCCCTTAATTGAGATGGATTTTTCTTCATAATTGAGACAGATTCTTCATTACAGATTCTCAAGCTTCGCGATTGCTGCTTTCACACGGCGGATTGTCTCATCCTTGCCAATGATCTCCATGATCTCGGTAGCGCCTGCCGGTGTCATCTGCTTGCCTGAAACAGCTGTACGAAGAGGCCACATTACATAGCCGTTCTTGTAACCTTTCTCCTTGACAAATTCACTTAAGGAAGCGAACAGCGGATCATTGGTGTAATCCTCCTGAGCCTCCAGAAGCGGAAGAACTTCTTTCAGAACTGTAAGAGAAGTCTCTTCGTTTGTTTTCATTTTCTTATGGCAGTACATAGATGCATCATACTCTGGAACTTCCTGGAAGAAATCAATCAATGCCGGAATGTCAGGGAAAGTTTCGATTCTGGTCTGAACCATTCCTGCAATTTTCTTAAAGTTAAAGTCTCCCTTCAGAACTTCCTTCATGTATGGAAGTGCTCTTTCATAAAATACTTCCGGATCCATTTTCTTAATATACTCGCCATTCATCCAGCGAAGCTTGTTAATATCAAATACAGCCGGAGATTTATTAATGTGATGATAATCAAATTTTTCAACCAGTTCCTTGAGACTGAAGATCTCGTTATTATCTGCCGGACTCCATCCCAGAAGTGCAACATAGTTTACAATTGCCTCGGAAACAAATCCCTGATCCAGAAGATCCTCATAGGAGGAATGTCCGGAACGTTTGGACAATTTGGCGTGAGTTTCATCCGTGATCAGCGGACAATGTACATAAACCGGAATATCCCAGCCAAATGCCTCATAGATACGGTTATATTTCGGGGAAGAGGAAAGATATTCATTGCCTCGTACTACATGTGTGATTCCCATAAGATGATCGTCTACAACGTTAGCAAAATTATAAGTCGGATATCCGTCAGATTTGATCAGGATCAGATCCTCAAGCTCCTCATTGTTTACTGTAATATCTCCGTAAATTACATCATGGAAAGTGGTAGTTCCCTCTGTAGGCATGTTAAAACGGATTACATGTGGCTCTCCGGCATCCAGACGGCGCTGAACTTCTTCCTTGGAAAGCTTCAGGCAGCGTTTGTCATAAATGGAAATCTCCTTGCCTGCTACCACGCGCTTCATGCTCTCTAATTCTTCCTTCTGGCAGAAACAGTAGTATGCGTCGCCCTGGTCTACAAGCTGTCTGGCATATTTCATATAAATCCCCTGTGCCTGGCGCTCGCTCTGTACATATGGGCCATATCCACCGTCCTTATCCGGACCTTCGTCATGAATAAGACCAGTCTTCTCCATAGTACGATAAATAATATCTACAGCGCCCTCTACATAGCGCTCCTGGTCTGTATCCTCAATACGGAGAATAAAATCTCCGCCTTCATGCTTTGTAATAAGATATGCGTATAACGCAGTACGTAAATTTCCAACATGCATTCTGCCAGTAGGGCTTGGTGCAAATCTGGTTCTGATCTTAGTCATGTCTTCTCTATTCTCCCTGTTTATTCTTTCTTATCTTCTGCTGCCATTCCGTGATGGCAATTGCCTTTTCACATTATATACCTAATCTATTCAAAATGTCCATAGAAAAAATCCCCCTGAAGCCCAGCCTCAGGGAGATCGTTACGTTCACTCCGTTCACCGTAACGCGCTTCGCGATGCACAGAAAGACGAACCTTCTTGTGACAAGCACAAGAAGTAGCGTTTGCTGCGCAAACTTAATTCTCGGGTTTTCTGTGAACTTTGTTCACAGAAACACCTCGCTGAATGTTACCAGTGAACAGTAGCGGGAGATCATCATCTGCGAAAAAAATTAAGCATCGATTCCTTTATCTCTCAGATAGTCGATCACATCACCAACTGTGTTCAGCTCTGTAAGCTCCTCTGCCGGAATCTCAATGTTGTACTCGTCTTCCAGAGCCATAACAAGCTCGAAGAGGTCAAGGGAATCTGCTCCCAGGTCATCCTTGAAAGAAGTATCTGCTGTAATTGTCTCTGCGTCGCAGTTAAGCTGCTCTGCGATCATTTCACTCATCTTTTCTAACATTGCTCATTCTCCTTTAATAAATATCTCGAAAACCGGCTTCCATCAGCCGTATGTCATACACTGCGGAAAGTATATAATCTGCTGGCTCATTTGTCAAGAGAATTATAGGATAAATTCCGGCTCCTGGAATTTAATCTGTCTGGCCACACTTAAGGCCAGTCCCATCTCTGCCATCAGGAACAAAATGGAGGTACCTCCATAGCTGATAAATGGCAATGTGACACCTGTGTTTGGCATGATGTTCAGCACAACAGCCACGTTCATAATAACCTGCAAAGCGATATGTACAAAAACGCCGCTCACAAGCAGGGAGCCAAACATATCCGGTGCATTCTGTGCAACAAAAAACAATCTGTACAACAGATAACCAAACAACGCCAAAACCATGATCGCGCCAAAAATCCCCAGTTCTTCACAAATAATGGAAAATATCATGTCATTCTGTGCCTCAGGCACACTTCCAAGCTTCTGAATACTGTTTCCAAGACCTCTGCCAAAGAAACCTCCTGAACCAATTGCATACAAAGCCTGCAGAGTCTGATAGCCATCTCCGCTTGCATAATCCTCCGGATGAAGCCATACCTGAATACGACGTAAACGGAAGTTAGAGCTCTGATTCATATGGGAAAGACTGTATACCAGGATTGCCACCAAAATAACCGCAACAACAGCAAGGATAACAAATGGTTTTGTTTTTGGATGTGCGATAAACACCAGACCTACGGTAATCCCCAAAATAATCATAGCAGTACTCAGGTTATCCGTAAACACATATGCAAACAGTGCCTGAATGCCGCCCATTCCCAGAAGTACCATAGTAGCTTTCAGGGTTTCCACTCTCTTTCCCATTTTGACGATCAGATAGGACAATGTGATGATCACTGCAATCTTTGCAATCTCTGCCGGCTGAAACTGTACCCCAAGCTTCAGCCATCTTCTCGCTCCATGAGAGGTGACTCCCAGGGGAGTCTTTACCAGCACCATGAGAACAGCGGCTACTACATAGATCACAAACGGAAATTTCGCCAGAATATGATAATCAAAATAGGACACTATAATTGCCAGCACAAGACAGCCGATACTGTACATTGCCTGTTTTTTGAAATAGAACATATCGTCCCCTTCATTAATCTGAGCCATGTAAGAGCTTGTACTGTAAAGCATGATCAGACCAAAGCACATGATCAATATGATTACTGCGACCAGATTAAAATCATAGTAATCTGATTTCGCCTTTTTCATTTTGATCTTGGACTTATAGCCAGGACCTGCCTTTTTCTTTCCTGACCGGATACTTGCTTTTTTCTTTTTCGCAATATCCACTTTATCACCTTTTTCTGTTCATTTTTATATAAACTCTTTTATTTCCTTAATTGTTTTTCATTATAGCAGACTCTTTTTGCAGGTGCAACCCAAAGGTGCTGTTACTCCGTGAACGGTAACGGCTGCAGGGTTTATCCCGTAATAGAAAAGAGCAGGATACTCTCCTGCCCTTCTCTGTTTCCTTATAGAAATTTATATCTGACCTGCTTAAGATCAGTCTTCACTGCCATCATCGAAGCCTTCTGTTTCAATAATGAACTTCACGTTGCCACTCATGGAAGCATCTTTTCCTGTGAAGGATGTATAAGCAGCATCATCAGACTGGAGTGCTTCCAGGCGATCCAGAACACTCTGGAAATCATCTTCCATAGTATCTTTCAGTTTCTTGATACCCTCATCGTAGAACTCTTTCTCACCATCCTTCAGATCTTTTGCTCCATCCTTCAGATCCTTAGCTCCGTCTTTCAGATCTTTTGCCCCATCCTTCAGGTCTTTTGCTCCATCATCCAGGGTCTTAGCTCCGTCTTTCAGACTGCTTGTTCCGTCTTTCAGAGTCTTAGCTCCGTCATTCAGATCCTTAGCTCCATCTTTCAAAGTCTTGGTTCCGTCTTTCAGATCTTTTGTTCCGCTTACTAAAGAAGATGTACCACTCTTCAATTCACGAGTTCCATTATTAACACTGTTTGCACCGCTTCTTAACTGGGAAGCTCCGCTTCTCAGATCTGCAGCACCGTTCTTTAGCTGTGCAATACCGGATTTTACCTGTCCACTGGCTGCTGCTAATGTACCTGCTCCGCTTACAAGGCTCTTGGTTCCTGCTGTCAGCTGGGATGCTCCACTGTTCAGGGTATCACTGCTTGCTGTCAGCTGAGAAGCTCCGCTTCTTAGTGCCACACTGTTTGCTGCAATCTGACCAACACCAGTTACCAGCTTGCCGGTTGCTTTGCTGATTGAACTGATACCTGCATCAAGGCTCTCCTTTGCACTCTTTAATGTACTTGCGCCACTGAGAAGTGCTGTTGCGTTGGCATTATCCTTGCCCTGAAGGGTATTGATTCCATCTGTAATAGTCTTCTCACTGTTAAGGATCTGATCTGCTCCGTTTGTAAGTGTCTCAGCAGCCTTGGTATCCTGTAACTGTTTATAGCCAGCCTGAAGCTTCTCATTTCCTTCTGAAATCTGTTTAGCACCTTCCGCTAACTGATTCACAGAATCTGTCATGGAAGAAAGATCTCCAAGTCCTGCAATCAGACTGCTTACTGCTGTCAGACTCTCTCTTACCTGCGTTCCGGCTGCTTTCAGATTTGATGCTCCTGTAGATAACTGACCTTCACCAGCTTCCTTCAGCTGTGCCATTCCACTGTTCAGAGAATCAGCACCTGTGCTCAGCTGTGCGGCTCCTGCATTTGCGGTCTGGGCTCCTGATTCAACAGCAGCTGCACCTGCAATCAGTTTATCTGCTTCACCAGCTAAAGTTGAGGAGCTCGCTGATGCTGCTTCTGAAATACTGCCCGCTGCACCTTCCAGGGTGGACGCAATGGCATTTAAGGATTCCTGAACACTGCTTCCGTTTGTCTCAGCCTGGACAGCTACCTGTGACTGTGCCTGAATGTTACCTAGCTCACCCTGGGCGGCAGAAGCATTTCCAAGACCTGCATTTAACTGCTCGATTGCAGAATTAATAGCTGCTGCAGTTCCTTCGTCAAGTCCCTCTGTTCCAAGTGCTCCCTGCAAAGTTGCGATTGCACTGCTCATAGAGCTCTGGGTTGCACTGATTGCACCAGCTGCAGCATCTGTAGATACCCCTGCGGACTGTGCAGTAACCGTAGTCTCAATCTGGGCAGCTGCCTCACGGATACTTGCTGCTGAATCATTCATTGTCTTAGAGGCACTGTCGCCGATCTGACTGATTGAATAGCTTGTTCCTTCTTTTAATTTTCCAATTCCGTCTTTTACCTGAGTTGCACCGGAAACAAGAGCCGCTGTACCATCAGTCAGGCTCTTTGCACCCTCTGCAACACTTGCTGCTCCAGAAGCAGCCTCACCTACTTTTCCAACGTATTCCGTTACACCGTCAGCCAGGGAATCAGCTCCATCTGCATACTGATTCAGGCTCTTCACCATTGTTTCCGGCTTTGCAGCTGCTACATTCTTGGCAATTTCTGTAAGTTTTGCAGAAGCAGCGCTGATTCCTTCTGAAGCTTGCTGGATTCCAGGTGCCAGCTGTCCTACCCCTTCAACCAGTGCAGATGTTCCACTTACATAGTCCTTGGTTCCCTGTGCCAGGGCACTTGCACCGCTACATAAGTGCTTACTCCGTCAGTCAGCTGAGTTGCACCATTTACATAAGCGGTTACACCGTCTGCCAGCTGATTTCCACCAGCCACATATTTGTTCACACCATCTGTCAGGGATTTCATTCCTTTATTATACTCTGCCATGTTGCTGTTTACAGTGTCAACACCTTCTGTGTAGCTGTTCACACCAGAAGCCAGTGAATCCACCCCTGCAGTATACTGGGAAATACCGCTCTGCAGTGTTTTTGCACCGCTGTTTAACTGGGAAGCACCAGTCTTGGCACTTGCCACACCAGCATCAAATTCATTGTAACTGGAAGCCAGTGTACTGGCTCCGCCATAAAGAGTTCTGGTTCCATCGTACAGAGTCTTTGTTCCACTGTATAAGGAAGTAGTTCCATCATAAAGCTGACCGGCTCCTGTATTAAGAGTCTTGGCTCCGTCGTAAAGCTGGCCGGCTCCGTCATCCAGGTCTTTACTTCCATCATAAAGCTGGCTGGTTCCATCTTTCAGAGTCTTGGCTCCGTCATCCAGGTCCTTGGCTCCATCATAAAGCTGGCTGGTTCCGTCTTTCAGATCTTCGGTTCCATCATAAAGATCTTTCGTTCCATCATAAAGCTTCTTAGTTCCATCAAAAAGATCCTTAGATCCATCTACCAGCTTCACTGCTGCATCATCCAGTTCATCCAGAGAATCCTGAAGTTCATCCAAATCATCGGAATCCTCAAGATTCAGACTGCTGAGCAAGTCTGTAACCGCCATAGTGAAAGTATTTCCCATAGTACAGTCTGTAACATCAGCCTCCATTGTGAATCCTTCCGGAATATCAATCTTATCGGAAAGGTCACCGCTTAAATCCAGGCTGTCCTTTAAACCTGGAACTGCAACTCCTACAACCATTTCCTTGTCGCCATCGGAAATCACCTTTCCATTATCAATGGTAACATTGGAAAAATTATCGGAAGAAAGGATCATTCCGGTTACCATAACAAACGGAGAATAAACTTCTACGTCTTTTTTATCAACTTTTACTGTCTTTTTGGATTTGTTTGTATAAGAAACTTCCATACGAAGATGTCCACTCTTGCCAGCAAGCTCCTCTGGAGTAATTTCCTGGTCATCCAGATAATATTTGATCTTCATATCTACCGGAAGTTCCTTGTTGGAAGTTCCCTGATAGTAAATATCACTGCTGTCTGTATTCCAGGTAACCTTGTCGCCATCCTGGGTAAAGGTTTCATCACCTTTTACATTCTTGATTCCTTCCAGGTCAGATACATCGGATATATCTCCCTCTGCTGATCCGGAATTCTTCAGCCAGTCAGATACGGTGATGTCTTTTATTTCACCTTCTGCAGTAGCGTTTACATATACGGTTTCTTCCTTGGATACTCCATTGTCTGCTTCCTGTGCTGCAGCAATTACCGGTGTAGTTCCAAGGACGGCAGCCATTCCGGCAGCCATTGTAACATTCAGAATCTTTTTATTTCGGTTCATGTTAGCCAACTCCTTAATTCTTACTTAAATATCTGACGTCTGCAAACTCCCCCCGCTGTCCTGCAGCGTATCTGTTTTCCCGACATCAATTAGTCATCTCTTAGCCTATGAAAGTTATACAACAAAACTGACCAGTAGTCAATATCTGCTTTTTACCCAAATCTTTTCCTGTTTTGATATTGACTTTTGGTCATTTTTGTTTAAAATAGAAATAAACCACCATAATTATCAAGAAAAGTTCAGATAGTGAAGCTATAATTGTAACAACCGACTTTTATTGCTGCTGGAAGAGACAGTAAACTTTTATTTATAGAATGTCTGACAGACATAAGCTTAGGAGGAACTGGCATGGGAAAACTGGAGTTAAATAAAAAAAGGAAGAAAAGTGCTCTGTACAACACTGCCTTTGAACTCTTTACCACTAAGGGGCTTGCCAAGACAACCATTTCCGATATTGTGGAAAATGCAGGTGTTGCAAAAGGAACTTTTTACCTCTATTTTAAAGATAAATATGATATTCGAAATAAGCTGATCTCTCACAAAGCCGGCGAACTTTTTTCCGAGGCGCATGACGCTCTGGAAGCCTCCCACATTACCGGTTTCACTGCGCAGCTTCATTTTATTGTAGATAATATTCTGGACAGGCTGGAAACTGAGAGTAGTCTGCTTGGCTTTATTTCCAAGAATCTGTCCTGGGGAGTTTTTAAGGATGCGTTTCAGGAACAGGCAGATGACGATGATTTTCCATTTTTCCAGGAATATCTCAATCTTCTGGATCAATCTGATGTACAGTATGATTCCCCAGAGCTGCTTCTTTTTACCATTATTGAACTGGTAAGTTCCACAAGTTACAGCTGTATTCTTCACTCCCAGCCAGTCTGTCTTGCTGAATACCGTCCTTATCTTCATCGGACGATAGACTGTATTTTGCAGGCATTTATCCATGGAGCAGATATTGAAAAATTATAGACTTATACATTAAAATCCTGAAGGAGACCTTACAGATGAAAGAAAAATTATATACCATTCCCCTGATGGATGCTTTTAAAGCAGAGGACGAATGCCCTTTCTGTTTTGTGGAGCGCCAGCTGGAACAGCATGCCATGGATTTCGTTTTAGGTGCCGGTGCATCTTATATGGAAGATGATGTACGGGCAGAAACTGATAAAATGGGCTTTTGCCGTACACACTATAAGAAAATGTATGATTACGGAAACCGTCTGGGTGCAGGGCTGATCCTGAAAACCCATTTTCAGTACAAAACAAAAGAGCTTCATGAACAAATCAGGATTTTCGCCCCTTCCAGGGCTTCCGTTTTTTCCAGATTTAAGAAGAGAAACACAGATACAGATGCACCGAAGACTTCTCTTGGCACATGGGTAAAAGAACAGGAAGATACCTGCTATATCTGCAATTTTTATAAAGATACCTACACAAGATATCTGAATACTTTTTTTGAACTGTTTAAAAAAAATCAGGAATTTCTCCCGCTTTTTGAAACCTGTAAGGGATTTTGCATTCCCCATTTCGGAGATCTGGTTGAAACAGCTGAAAGTGCTTTATCTGATAAAGAGAAAAAAGCCTTTTACGCTATCCTTTTCCCAATGATGGAGCAGAATATGCAAAGGCTTTCTGATGATCTGGACTGGTTCTGCGATAAGTTTGATTACCGCAATAAAGATGCGGACTGGCGTACTTCCAAGGATGCACTGCCGCGTGGAATGCAGAAAGCGGCAGGAGGATATCCGGCAGATGAGCCATATACTATGGACAAGTAAGACCAAACAGGCTCCTGCTCGTTGCTTACGCAAAAAAAGACTCCTCAAATTAACATTCTTTAGAGCGTGTTAATTTGAGGAGTTTTTTATTTGTCAGTTTTCAGAACTTTCTCCAGGTATCTCTCTTAAACAAAAGTAACAGCGGGAATACTTCAAGCCTTCCTGCCAGCATATCAAAGATCATAACAGCCTTGGAAATATAAGAATACGTATTAAAGTTCCCGGTAGGTCCCACAGCTCCAAGACCAGGTCCTATATTATTCAAAGTGGCTGCAATCGCGGTGAAATTGGAAACCATATCCAGATTGTCCAGACTTATGATCAACAGTGAAGTAACAAAAATCATAATGTACACAAACAGGAACATGTTTGTAGCTCGCACCACCTCATGGGGAATCGCCTTATCATCCATCTTGATCTTTTTCACTGCATTTGGGTGCAGATACAGCTGCAGTTCCTTGCGTGCAGATTTACACAGGATCAGAAGACGGGATACCTTGATACCGCCGCCTGTACTTCCTGCACAGGCTCCCACAAACATAAGGATAACCAGAATGGTCTTGGAAAATACCGGCCACACATTGAAATCTGTGGTAGCATATCCAGTAGTCGTAATGATGGATCCCACCTGGAAAGCAGCCTGCTGGAAAGCTCTTCCAAAGCTTGTGAACATTTCTCTTGTATTAATAGCGATAGCTACAATGGCCAAGCCAATAATCCCAAGATAGTAACGTACCTCTTCATTCTTGGCTGCCTGCATTACTTTTTTCGTCAGAAGCAGATAATAGGCATTAAAGTTGATTCCAAAAAGAATCATAAAGACTGTGATCACCACCTGATTATACGTGCTGTAGCTTGCAATACTGTCATTTTTGATACCAAAACCACCGGTACCTGCGGTACCAAAACTAAGGCACAATGTATCAAACAGAGGCATTTTTCCAATGAGAAGAAAAATGATCTCCACAATAGTCAGAATAATGTATATGGTATACAAAATCTTGGCCGTGGACTGTACCTTCGGCACCAATTTGCTGACAGACGGTCCCGGGCTCTCTGCTTTCATCAGATTCATGTGGTATCCACCGGTAAGAGGCAACAGGCAGAGAATAAATACCAGTACTCCCATTCCGCCAATCCAGTGGGTAAAGCTTCTCCAGATCAGCATACAGTGAGACAGAGCCTCCACATCATTCAAAACACTGGCTCCAGTCGTGGTAAAACCGGAAACAGTCTCAAATATTGCATCTATAGGATGGGGAATACTTCCTGAAATAATAAAAGGAAGGGCTCCTGCAATACTGAGTACCAGCCAGCTGAGAGCAACTGTAACAGCACCCTCTTTGGCATGGAATACTTTGCTTTTTCTTTTCCTCCTGGTAAGCGGAATTCCAATTGTCAGACAGATCAACATCGTGATCAGAAATGCCAGACCATTTTTTTCCCGGTAAATGATTGCTGTAATTCCTGGCAAAATCATAAATGCCGCTTCAAAATTGAAGATCCAGCCAAGAATATAAGATATCATGGAATAATTCATGTCTGGACTCCTTTACTTTGCAAGTATATCGTTGATATCACGAAGGCCTCTGTTCGTGGTAACAATTACAACTCTGTCTCCAATCTCCAGGGCATCATGTCCACGAGGAATGCGCACACTGCCATCCCGGTAAAGACATCCAACCAGAAGATTCTTCTTCAGATTCAGTTCAGACAATGTCCTTCCTACAATAGGTGAATTATCACAGATCTTAAATTCCAGAGCTTCTGCCTTTCCATCCAGAATGTGATACAAGGTCTCCACATTACTTCCAATGGAATTCTGAGTTGCTCTTACATACTGCAAAATATAATCTGCAGTAATGTATTTCGGATAAATAACACTTCCGATGTCCAGACTGTCAATAATATCGTCATAGGCAAGCCTGTTTACCTTGGCAACCAGCTTGGCATTCGAAATAGTCTTTGCGAAAAGGGAAAGGAAAATATTCTCCTCGTCCATATTGGTCAAAGTTACAAAGGACTCAGCACTTTCCAACCCCTCTTCCAGAAGAAGGGAACGGTCTGTGCCGTCACCATTAATAATCGTAGCATCTGTAAGTTCTTCGCTTAGGAACTCACAGCGGTTCTTATCTTTCTCAATTACCTTGACTTTGATCTTCATGGCAAGCAGGGCCTGGGCAAGATAATAAGAAATAGTTCCGCCGCCTACAATCACGGTGTTCTTTACCTGATGGGTCTTCAAGCCAATCTTTTTAAAGAAAGCTGCTGCATTCTGCGGGGTAGCAAGAATAGAAATCACATCTCCATTCCGGATCACATTGGTACCACCTGGAATGGTAGTATAATCTTTTCCCTCAATAGCACAGAAAAGAATATCGCAGCGAAAGTGCTCAGTAATCTGCTGGATGCTCTTTCCATCCAGTTCAAATTCAGGCATTACTTTAAATTTCAGAAGTTCTACCTTGCCTCTGGCAAAAGTATCAATCTTTATGGCGGATGGAAAACGCAGAAGTTTTGAAATTTCCTGTGCTGCTGCCAGTTCCGGGTTGATGATCATGGTTACACCCAGACGCTCCTTGATAAAACCGATCTCCTTACTGTAAATCGGATTACGCACACGGGCAATTGTGTGGCAGTGACCAGTCTTCTGGGCGATCAGACAGCATAGAAGGTTCATCTCATCTGATACAGTAACTGCGATAAGAATGTCTGCGTTCTCAATTCCCGCTTCCATAAGAGTATTGATACTTGCTCCATTTCCAACAACGCCCATAGCATCTACTTCATCTATAATCTCATTAATCCTGTCCGGATTGATATCGATCAGAGTTATATCAGTATCCTCTTCCTGAAGCTGTTCTGCAAGTGTACGTCCAACTTTTCCACACCCGACAATTATAATTTGCATAACTCCTCCAAATATATAAATAATAGGAAAATGTCAGGTCACAGACAAAAAGTGAGTCTGCTCCTAACATTCTAAACACTGCTATTATAGCACTACTGTATGTTTTTGGAAATAGTCATTTTCTTACAGTAAATCTTAGAGTGTGTTTGAAGTTAACTGTGAACTTTGTTCACAAAAAGCCCGGGAAGTGCGGCGCGAAATCATGCGAATGCGTGATTTCTGTGCATCGCGAAGCGCGTTACTGTGAACGGAGTGAACAGCAACGTGTTGTTCGAACAGGTGTTTACTTTTTATTTCATATGTAGTACAATGACTTTATCTCTATAAATATACTTTTATTTCATTTTCCCGAATTTGGCTTTCGCCATTAACTTTATAAACAGGATATTTTCCCCAGAAATGGAAGGAGGCCGGTGCTTTCGCACCGGCGCGTATGAAAAAGAAAAATATTAAATTAAGAAAGACTTGGTGCTTTCTACAGTTAATAATATACGAAACAAATGTGATAAAAGTGTGAAAGACTTTTGAAAAAATCATGAAACGATTTCTGCTGTTTTTGTATAAAAAAACGAAACAATAACTCAAAATAAGGGATTTTACCAGATGAATGGACACAAATTTGAATATAAATGCGCCCGGATGCTGCGCCGAAAGGGATTTCACCATGTAGAAGTTACCAAAAAAAGTGGTGACCAGGGTGTTGACATCATTGCCTACAAACATTTTTCAAAATATGCAGTTCAATGCAAATATTATTCTTATCCAGTTGGGAATAAAGCAGTGCAAGAGGTCTATGCCGGGGGCAAATACTATGACTGCGACCGCTGCATCGTTATGACAAATGGCACTTTCACCAAGGCAGCTATCAGCGCAGCCAATAAATTAGATGTAAAGCTATGGGACAACTGCTCTATGTTAAAGAGTACAAGTCTGATTTTTGAAATAATGAGAGCAATGAATATTCTTGGAATCCTATTTGGATGTTATCTTCTAAGAAATGTTTTTCCATTTTCTTCGGATACTTATTTGCAGTATTATCGGGAATTTTCCCTGATTCTGGCTGGGCTTCTTGGCTGGCTGGGCTGGGAGAACTGGATGTTAAGTACTTTAGCTGGAGCACTGTACCTTTTCCTTGAATTTACATTTCAAGGAGCAGGCAACGTTCCTGAATTCCTGGCAGGCGGTGTAAATCTTGTATTTCTGATTCCCGCACTGATTTATTTTGTGCATGTGTATCTCTTAAAACCAAAGCCATAATAAAAAATACCATCCGTTCTTTTCACTGCACCACCAACAGTATACGTAACTATTACATTCTCTTATATAAACACATTTATATATTTTTACATAGAATAAAGGGAAAGACCTTACGGAATAAGGAAAGGATCTGTTTATGGAAAATTATCAGATGAACCGTTCGGGCTGCCGCCCTTATAATAGAACCTGCGGGATGATGAATTTCTCTCCCGCTCCACTGTCGCAAATGCGGCGAGAGACTTCTTGCAGCGAAATGAATTGTGAGTCCTCAGACTGTACCAGACCATATAAAAATTCCGGTGATTTCATACCTGTGAAGTCTTCATACAATCCGCCAATTTCCCAAACACCAAACTGCCCCTGCACTAAACCAGTTTCATCAAAAACAGATAATATGTATGAGCACCTGAAACACCTGACACCAGCAATGGCCTATGTACCATATCAGAATTTCACTTCAGCCTATGATCTTGACTATGCCTTGTCTGTGGGCACTATTTTCCCACAGCTTTGTAAACCATTCTGTGGAAAGAGAGGTATTCGAAGATGATGAGAAAGCAGCCTTCCCCAAGATGCTCTTTTTTACAGCAGATCAATGAGGTTAGTTTCGCTGTCAATGACATGCTTCTTTATCTGGATACTCACCCTGAGGATCAAAAAGCATTGCGCTATTTTTCCGATATTTCTGACCGTCGCAACCAGCTGATGGCCGAATATGCTGAGAAATACGGTCCTCTGACCATCGACAGTGCAGCTGTAAGCAGTGAAAATGCATGGAAATGGTCTCAGCAGCCATTTCCATGGGAAAAGGAAGGAGCGTGACAGTTTATGTGGAATTATGAAAAAAGATTACAGTATCCAATCAATATCAAAACACCAAATGCGAAGCTGGCTCAGTTCATTATGAGCCAGTATGGTGGCCCGGAGTGCAGTAACCTATACTAGGACAATATTCACCTTTTTAGGGTTATTTTTCAAACCGGTTGATGATGCAATATTTAATAAGAAGAAAAGCCTTTACTCTCCTGAGGGGCAACTCGCGGGATTGTAAGGGCTTTTCTTGTCTAAGGGAAATCTCATGTTCAGTTTTACTGTACCAGATTCTTTCTCATCTGTCGAGTTTTATCGTGCGAGATAGTACGACAGCATTCGACATCACAGGCTCTTCACCAGTACAGTGAAGCCTGCTGCCTTCAGCTTCTTTACCACCTTATTGGCAGCCTTCTTTGTTCTGTAGGTGCCGACCTGGACACGGTATGGGACGGAGCCGGATACTTTTCGGATACTTGCTGAAAATCCTTTTTTCTTAAGTACTTTCACCATCACGTCTGCATTTTCTTTTGTTCCGTAGGCTCCAGCCTGAATGTAATACTTTGCTTTCGGTTGCGCCGGCGCAATTGTGATTGTTTTTCCCAGGATGCCCTCTGCAATCAGCTTGCCATGAGCGTCCATACCAAGTTTTTTCGCTTTGGCATAATCATCCTTGTTATCACAGAAGAAAGATTCTACCAGAACTGCTTTTGCCTTGGTCTTTCTGGTCCAGTACAAACCTGGACGTTCTTCAGCTCCTCTGTTATGCCAGACAGTACCAAGCTTCGCACTGATCCGCTGGGCTTCCGGAAGTCCATTTGCATTGTAGCAGTACGCTTCACAGCCATATGCCTCTCCATTAAAGGCATTCAGATGAAGCTGGACAGACAGATCATAGTTCTGTTTATGCTCTTCACCAATGAAATACTTGATTTCATCATTCAGGGAATGCAGCTGACCTTCTGGAGCAATGCACAGGGTTGCCTCATGACCTGCTGCCTTAAGCCATTTGCACACATAAGGTGCCAGTTCCTTGTTGTACTTGTATTCGTTTACGCCACCTTTGCTGGTGCCATCTGCGGATGAGATGACACCACCGCCATAGTTCGCGTGACCTACACAGATAAAATATTTCATGTTGAAATTCTCCTTTCAAAAAGGAGGGCGATCACTCGCCCTCGTCAATATCTTCTCCATCTTTATTGATTGCCTTGTCTGCCACTTCCAGTCCCTTGATCAAGATCTTTGGGACGTCCACTCCCATTTCCACCAGGTTTTCACAAATAGATCTGATCTCATTTACCAACAGGGATGCCAGGACAAAGAAGCCAAGTAATGTGGTGATTTCCAGATCAACGCCAAGCGTCTTTCCGATCTCCACAAACACTGCAGATGCTCCAAAGGCTACCGCAATCATGATCCAGTAAGCCAGTTTTTTCAGGACTCCTTTCCATCCGGCTTTGGAATTTTCCTTGTGTGTCAGTCTGGCTTTCATCCAGCCTGTGATCCAGTCAGCAACATTAAATGCCAGAAATAATGCAAACAGGATCCAGTGCTCTCCAAAGATATAGCTCAATACAGCAACAGCTGCGCCAACAATGGCATTATACGTATCAATCACCTTCATAATTATGTGTTCTCCTTCTTATTATATTATTTTATGGTATAAAAATAAGACCGGTTACACGGTCTCGCCCTGGGTTCGTTCATATAATTTTCACGCCACCTTTCTTTTCAATGCTTCAATTTCTTCGTGCTGCAGCTGGATTGCCTTGATCAGATACGGGATCACAGCTCTTTCATTCCAGTCTTCAATCAGTCCGTTCTGGTATCTGGCAGCTAATGGAAGGTACTGTTCCACATCCTCTGCGTAAAGCCCGGGAATAGGAACTGCGCTGTCTTTTTCCAGATAGCCAGGTTTATAAACAAAGAATACGGTTGGAAGCTTATACAGATTTTGTATATCATTATCTGTCATGTCCCGGATATGATTCTTGTATCTTCTGGATGAACTGGATAAATAAGAAACCGTAGCCCCATCACTGTCAAATACCAGATGTCCTCCAGACGATACATGACCTAATCCGAATATCTTGAATCTCTCCGTGCCATCATCAAAACCGCTGCTATCTGTATTTACAGCTGTGTAAATATGTAAGCCGTTTTTTACTGTAAGTGCTCCTCCGGTTGAACTTATTTTACATGTTCCGAATTTTAAATATCCATCCGAGTGTATAGTCATCGCGTCTATTCCCGCAAAACGTGACTGAATTTTATCGGATGATATCGTCCATCCGCCCAGCGTACCTTTGACACTTTTTATGCTTCCATCAGTTAAAATGCAAAAATAGCTATTAGCCGTCACCACACCGTTTAAATTGATCTTACTGGCACTGATGGAAATACTTTCTGCAGACTGGTTGATCTGGGAGATCAGACTGGCCTTGTCTGCCTTTTTGCTCCAGGATGTGGAACTGGTTACGGTGCTGACGATTGCAGAATCTGTGATCTTCAGTGCGGCCTGGGACTTCCAGGTCTCTAGATTTGATATCTTTGTACTGGCGTCGCTCAGCCCCTCCTTAGTTGCATAAGTCTTTGAAACAGATGCTGTGATGGAATCTGCATTCTGCTTAATGGCTGATTCCATAGCGGTTACAGTCGGATACGATTTCAGAAGTTCTTCTGTATTTGCATTCGCAGCTTTTACGGCTGCACTTTGTGCCGCATCCGCATATCCCTTTGCGGATTTATCCGCTGATTGTAAGGCACTGTCCGCATAGTTTTTAGCCTTCTGGTCTGCGCCGGATAGACCAGCTGAGAGATCTGCTCCTGTCGCATAGGTCTTGGAAACGCTAAGTGTTATACTGTCGGCCATTTGCTTGATTGCAGAATTCATGGCTATGGTAGTGGAATAACTCTTCAGTTTATTATCGGTATCAGCCTTTGCATTGGATTCCGCTGCATCTGCCTTGGACGTTGCGTCTTGCTGTGCCTGGCTTATTGCTGTGTTCTGTGCACTGTCTGCATATTTCTTTGCATTGGTATCCGCTTCTGCCAATGAAGATTTAACATTTTGCGTTGTTGCATAAGTCTGTGAAACAGTACTGGACAGCCCATCCACACTGGCTTTAATGGCTGCATTCATTGCCGTAGTCGTGGAATAGTCATTGTTTATCCTGGTACTAAGGTTGGTCAGGTTTACCGAAAGTCCATCCAAGCCTGCTTTGTAATCTGCTACTTTTGCGTCCAGGGAGCTATACTGACCGGTTACGGTATCATATTTACTGCTGATATCGGAAAACTGCAGCTGAAGGCTGTTTATATCCAGTACGGCTGATGCAAGTTTACTGTACATGGTTGCCTTGCTGTTTTGTAGCTCAATCAATTCTGACTCGCTAATCAGCGCAGAGATCTTTCCTCTAACTACTTGGACAGCTGTTTCATTAGACTGGAAACACTTCAGTACATAATCCCGCGAGTATATATTGACTGGTTGTTCGAATATCATCGGGTTTTTCCTCCTTTCCGGATAAAAATCCATAATAAAAGACACCTTGGGAGGTGCCCTTTAGCATGAATTCTTGTTTTCAGACAACAAAATAGTGACCGGATCAGGAAGTCAGAAAACATATATTCTAGTTCTGATCTTGCTGAAGATACACTTATAAAATGTAACCATGGAGAAATTAGGTTATTCACAATACAA